>CAIRCR010000522.1 GCA_903877065.1 uncultured Pseudomonadota bacterium | reverse complement strand
TTCATTTAACGCGGCACTGATGTAATTTTCAGCTTTGGTAATGTCTGCTTTATCGGCTGAAGGAATGCTGTCAATGCCGCCTTTGTAAGTCAAAACACCTTTTGGATTGATAATGAAAAATTGTGGTGTGTTCGTTGCGCCGTAAAGTTTGCCAATATCACCTGATGCGTCAAATACGGTATTGCTTGGTGTTGCGCCACGTTCAGCATTGATTTTTTTCGCTGTTGCGGCATCAACAAATCCCTGTTTGCCCTCGGCTGAAGAAATCACTTGCAACCAAACAATGCCTTGTGTTGCCGCTTGTTTTTGTAAATTCGGAATATTACCTGTTTCATAATGCTTTTTTACAAACGGACATTCGTGATTTGTCCATTCTAAAATCACAGTTTTACCCAAAAAATCAGCTAAATTAACCGCGTTGCCATTTGCAGTGGCGGCATTTGAGAACAAGGGTGCAGGTTGATTTACAACGGGTTCAGCATTGGCAATCATTGAAACAAATGCTAAAAAAAGACTCGCAAAAAACAATTTAGAATAACGACGAACTAACATATAACTTTCCTTAAAAATTTTCGTAATTGAATACAGCGTAATTGCTGTTTGATGATTTTTCATAACTTCAACTTAACTCGCTACAACATACCAACCTCCTTTACTGCAACTGTTTGAAGCACAATTTCAGGGGTAAGTATTTGTGGCAAAATTTCAGGGCTAGTATTTATTCCCGTTGGATAATACAAATAAAGCGGTACGCCGCTTCGCCCAAATTCAGAGAGTATTTTGGTAATTTGGGCATCTCGATTTGTCCAATCACCTTTCAAATAAGTAATGCCGCGTTTTTTAAACTCATTTTTAACAGAAAGTTGACTTAAAGCGACTTTCTCATTGACTAAACAGCTAATGCACCACGCAGCGGTAAAATTAACAAAAACAGGTTTTCCTTCGGCACGCAAAGCCTGTAAGCGTTCTGCGCTGTAAGGCTCGTAATTTTTGTCAGTGCTGGTTTCGCTGTTTGTAACGGTCACAGCCGTTGATGTTTCAATTCCAAAATAACCACCCATTAACGCAATTATCAAAGCAGAAATGGCAAAACTTGTGCTGATTCGTTGCGTAACAATTCCAGAAAATTTTGTTGTTTCATAAAGCCAAGCCGCGAAACTAATTAAAACCATGCCTCCCAACGCAATAACAACTGAATTTACACCAGCTTGTTGTACTAATACCCAAACCAGCCAAACCGCCGCCGCGTACATTGGGAATGCCATCGCTTGCTTCAATCTGTCCATCCACACACCAGGTTTTGGCAAATACCTTTGCAATGATGGGCTATAACTAAGTAGTAAATAAGGCAACGCAAGCCCAAATCCTAAACTGATAAAAACAGCGAGTAAGGCGAAAGGCGGTTGGCTTAACGCAAAACCTAATGCCGCGCCCATGAAAGGCGCTGTGCAAGGTGTTGCAACAATTGTGGCTAATACGCCTGTAAAAAAACTGCCCGAATAGCCAGATTTTTGTGTCAGCGAAGAACCTATGCCAATAATCGAACCACCAATGCTGAAAACACCAGACAAACTTAATCCGACGGCAAACATCAAATACGCAACAATCAAAACAAACAACGGTGATTGAAATTGAAAACCCCAACCAATTTGTGCGCCACCCGCTTTCAACAAAATTAACAAAACACCCAGCAAAATAAAACTTACCAAAATGCCAGCTGTGTACGCTAAACCTTGTAACTTGGTTTCCGTCGGGGATTGTTGCGCGTGTTTTAGTAGCGATAAGGCTTTAATCGACAGGACAGGAAACACACAGGGCATCAAATTTAAAATAATGCCGCCCAACAATGCCAATAACATCGCCGATGAAAGCACTAAATCTGATTGTTCAGCCGTTGCATTTGGCGCGACTTCATCTAAAACAACATCCACAATGTAGCCGCGTGTCGAAATATCACCGTTATTTTCGGTAATTGCCAAAATACCTTTTAACGCATGACCTGTTGTAATGGGCGAATCACCTGACTTCAATTCCAATTCAACCGCATCACCGACAACTTTTCTCGGTTGTTCTGCGCTATGGTTAATGCGTCCCCATTCTTCGGGATAAAAAGCAATGTTTTGAATTGACGGTGATTTTAATTCGTCACCAATAATTTGCAGGGAAAGAAAATTTTCGTGTTGTTTGAGTGTTATTTTCCAAGGGCTTGGAATAGGCAAATTGGCGCGAGCTTGCTCAATCAAAGGACTGCCGCGTCCTGTGTCCGTATTCAAATCAACAACAGGTAATTCCAACGCTAATTCGACTTCTTGAGGAATGCAGGCTTCTTCGCAAACTAACCAATTTACTTTTGCTTTGATTGGAAATCGATTACCGACGACCACATCTTTTGAAATTTTCAAACTCGATAACAACGTGACTTCGTTGTCATAACCGAAATTCACAACAGGTCCTAAACGAATCAAATGAGGCGTTGCCCATTGAATTTCACCTGCTGACGAACCCGCAGGTAAATCGTATTCAATTTTAGTTGGCAAACCCGAATCACCTGGATTTTTCCAGTAAGTGTGCCAATGCGGAATAATGCGTTGATTTACGCCGATTAAAATTTCATCACCTGCATGAACCGAATTTACTGATGCAATCAGTTGTGCTTTAACTTGTTCTGTTGCGGCTTCATAAGAAACCGCATGAACATTTGAACCAATCAGCGAAAGCAATAAAAATAACAGCCGCATAACGTTTACGTTTGCCACGTTTATTTTTGACGCGGTTCAAATTTATCAATGCCCGCTAACGCGCATTCTTCGTCTGTTTTCGCACCACCCACACCGATTGCACCAATAATTTCACCATCACTTTTAATTAACACACCACCTGGACGTGCATTGAAATTTGGATTTTCCGCAATTTTTGCGGCAAGTTCTTTATCCGTTCCAATTTTGGCAAATAATTCGCTGGTTGCGACCTTGAAATGCAGTGCCGTAACTGCTTTATTCGTACTCGATAAAACACCTCGTTCTGACGCGCCATCTGAAGCAAGCAACACTTTAAGCACACCTGCAGAATCCACAACACTCACGCCGCTCGATTGTCCGCCTTTGTCTAAACAGGCTTCAATTGCGGCTTGTGCGGCTTCAATGGATGATTCTAATGTTGGACCATGAGCGGCAGGTTGAGGTGGTTTTTTAGTGGCATCATTTGGAGGTGGTGGCGCGGCGTGTGTGAATGAAGCCGATGCAATAAGAAAAAGAGCCGCAATGTGTTTAATCGTTTTGTTTGTCATTAGTCTGGTTTTATTTTGAGAATAAAAAAATGGGATGAGAAAACCGCTCTCATCCCGAAAGGATAGTTGCACTATGAAAAATTACAGCCCAAAGAATCCAGATTTATCTGAATTAGACGTGAAAATAGATTTTAAATTTTTAGCGTTTGCCACATTAACACCTGAATATACGCTTAACTTTGCAGCGGCTGGGTCTGTTTGATCTTTGATGATGGCATCGGCAATACTTAAACCAAGCGTTTGACCTTGATAATCATCATTAGCAAAATGAACGCCTAAATAGATACGACTACGACCATTTTCGAGTTGTAATTGAGAAAACGTCGCTACGTTGCGTGTTGTCGCATCGTTGTTTTTGATGGGCGTTGCGAGTTTGCCCGTTCCGTTATTTGTGCCAATTAACCAAGGTAATGTTGTGAGTGTAATTGCGGTGCCTTTTTTGTCGATTTTGTCGGATTTGAAAACGGCTCGCAGTATTTCTGCTCCTGCCGCAATCGTTGTGCTATGTCCGCCTGTACTTGCTGGATGTGATGGCGTTGTGCCTAACGGTTTCCATTTATATTCGGTCACACTGCCATCAGCATTTGCGTTGATTGCGGTAATGGGTCGCCAAAATGTTAAATCGTATTTAGATTGCCATGCGGCAATACGCGCATCAGCTAAAGCGTTATCCAAAACAGCGAATAATTTAGCGTTTTCATCTACGGTTAAACCGCGACTTGTCGAAGCAATTCGCGCCGCTTCGTTAATGAATAATTCAGCATCAGATTTGTAATACAGAGCTTGTAAAACTTCATCATCGGTTCTGCTGTTTGGGTTTGCTGAATCTTGACCATGTGTTTTGACAAAGTCTAATTCAGCCTTATATTCATCGCTGCCAACGATGAGTGATGGCGGAACCGCAGCAACAAGTTGTTGTTTTTTCAACGTTGTTAAACTAAATGGCGTGACATTTTTCCAATTAAAATCAATGGCTGCCGCAGGTTTAATTGTTCCTGTGTCATCGAAACCTGTTGGCGCACCTGTAATCGGGTCAACAGCACCTGCCGCGCCATTGCTTGGTCGCCATAAACCGACACCTGGATTGCCTGAAGCGTTTGGCACAACTGTTCCATCAGCGGCAACGGAAAGATTCGTTGACGGCGTGTAAGTTGTTCTAATTGCTGAAAAATCATTTGTTCGTGCCGCTAAAGCCGCTTTTGCCGCCGCTTGACCAATTGCAAGAGCGGGATCAATTGCACTTACGCCCAATTCCGCTAAATCACTGGCTAATTGCGAATCTAACCAAGTGCGTGTTGGTGTCCATGCGCCAGTTGCTGGATTTGGTAACAAACCAAGCAAAACATCATGTGCGGCTTGCGCCGCAGCGGCTTCAGCGGCAACAGCGTTTCCTTTAGTCACTGCGGATGAATCATTGTGATAGTAATAATTACCTGTGCTGAAATGATCGATAGCATTCACGGCATCAAATACCGCACGCGCTTCAATGGCTTCAATACGAGTTGATACGTTGGAATTTTGAGCAATGCTTGCTGTACCTGTTGTCAGTGATGTTGCGCCTTTTGTTGCCAAAATGGTGTATTTATTCCAATCAGTTACCGCATCAGCTAATGAGTCATGACTTACAAAAGATGCTGTAATTGCGATTGCAAGTGTAGATAAACGCAATGTTTGTGTTGATAAATTATTTTTCATATAAAGCCTCATCAAGATTGTTAAAGTTAGAAATTTGTTCGTAGAACCAAGCCCACATAACGTCGCGCACCGATGCCGTCATAACCGACTGTTCCGCTGTTAGAGAAGTTGTTAATGCTGGTTGTGTATTTCGTATCAAAAACGTTATTTGCAACTAAGCTGACGTCATATTTGGTTTTTTGACCCGTAAACAAACCTAGTCCTACGTCGGTAAGTTGATACGCATCTTGTTTGCCCCATGTGGATAACAATGCTTCAAGATTTTGCGAAGACCGAACGGTGGTGTTTGCCCACGCATGAGCAGTTAAGCCGTAAACACCAAGCGGTTTATGCAAATCCACACCAAAAATACCTGTTAATTCGGGCGCACCTTGAACTTGCTTGCCTGTGTTGTCGCAAACTTTAGCCACCGACGATGGAATATCAGCAGGGCAGGTGGCGGTATGCCAATCCGTGTATGTAGCGTGGTTGTACGCGCCACCAAAATTCATCGTCAAATACGACGTTGGATAATAGGCGGAGTCAAT
>CAIRCR010000521.1 GCA_903877065.1 uncultured Pseudomonadota bacterium | reverse complement strand
TTTCATCTTCTACTGTGTGAGCCACTAACAAAATCAAGCAACCTTCAACCATGCCAATGGTTTGCCAACGATATTCACCGTTTTCAATTCTATCCTGACAAGCCAACGCAAACGGGTCGGCAAATACGCGGCTTGCTAATTCAAAACTGACCTGATGTTTTTTCAAATTGGTGGCGGCTTTGTGCGTGTCCCAAATGAAGTTTAAATTCATAATTTCATCTCGTTAATGACGACATTGATAGAAAATAGCATTTTTCTATACACGTTTTTGGGATATATATAGATTTTGGTCATTTTCTATACACGTTGCCAAGTAAATCAAAAAGCGCGGTGTTGATATAAAAATTTTCGCGTCCAATTTTACGTTTTTCCAGCAAGCCAATATGCGAAAGTTCATCTAAATAGCGCGTTGCGGTAATGCGGCTAACGGCAAGCTCTGACATCACAAAATCAATTTTGGTGTAAGGATGACGAAAAAGATTGTTGAGCAAATCTTGGCTGTAAATCTTGGGAAGTTCAGCTCGCATTTTGTGCTTGAAGGTCTGCATCATCGTTTTGATTTGCTCAACTAAGACAACCGTTTCATTGGCAGTCTGCTCATACCTTCGAGCATAAACAACAACCACAAAGTCCAATCGTCAGTATCACGAGTGGATTGCAACAGGCGGTAATACTCGGCTTTGTTTTGATTGATGTAGCGGCTCAAATATAAAACGGGAATTTTTAGCAAGCCCTGTTTGACAAAATACAAAATGTTAATGATGCGCCCCGTTCTGCCATTGCCATCGTAAAACGGGTGAATGCTTTCAAATTGGTGATGTATCACTGCCATTTTGGTGAGCGAATCCCAATCACATAATTCGTCATCGTTAATGAATTGCTCCAAATTATTCATCAACGCAATGATGTCGTCAGGATGTTGCGGCGGCGTGTAAATGACTTCGCCTGTGGCGGCGTTTTTTAGCGTTGTGCCTGCTTGCTTGCGAAATCCAGCGTTATTTTCTTCGATGAAACCTTGAATCGCCAGAATGTCGTTATTAGTGAGCAAACCCGTTCGTTGCACCTGCTCAAAGCCATTGCGTAATGCGGTGGCGTAGTTATGCACTTCTTTTGCCGCAACATTCACGAAATACCGCGCACTGCTATCACTACAATAAAGGTCGTCATGCGTTGTGATGATGTTTTCGATTGCCGAACTGTCTTTTGCTTCCTGCAACGCCAACGTGTTGATAAGAATGGCTTCGTTGGGAATTGTCGCTGCTATACCTTTCAACTCAGCTAACGCTTGATGAGCGCGAGCGAGTTTCTTCAACACGACTTTGGTTTCGATGTCTTGCTCAAGCGGTAGACGTTTGAGCTGTGTCATAACGAAAAGCCCATTTTCGCCAAATGCTGATTCACTTTCGCTTCTAATTCTGCAACATTTTGAACGTGCAAAGAAACAGGCGTTTCGTAACGTTCGGCTAATTGTTTAATGCGCCCAGTGAGAGTCTGACTAATTCGATTCATTTCACCATGAAAAGCGGCTTCAAGCGTTGCGAGCCATTTATCATTGACGACTAGCGTTTTGATTTCGGTTTCGTTTAGGGTTGGATATTTTTCATAAACTTGATTGTCTAACTCGACTTCGGCGGCTTTGAGTTTTTTTCTATCATCAGATTGCTGATTGTAGAACGATTGCCAACGATTTAACGCTTCAATTTCTTCTTTGGCTTCGTTGTCGTTTTTAATTTCTTTCAATCGTGCGCCAACAGTGGCTTTGCTAATTTTATCGAGTTCAGAAAATAAACCGTCTTCGCCGCCGTGTTCTTC
>CAIRCR010000520.1 GCA_903877065.1 uncultured Pseudomonadota bacterium | reverse complement strand
TCAATAAAAACCTCTCTGTGGCTCAAATTAAGGCTGAAATTGCTAAAGCTAAGGGATTGTTACCAGAAAGTGTAAATGAAGGCAGTGGTGAGCCAGAATTGATGCCTTTAGGGGATATTTCGAGTTTTATGAAACAGGTTATGGCTGATATTGCTAATTTATCCAAAGCAGAGGCTTTACGAGTGTTAGATGAATGCAAAAAACAAGTTAAAACAAAAATGTAAATTTTTTAATAACATCAAAAACAATTGAAATTTGTTGGACAAACCATGAATAAAACGATTGCACCAGGTACAAGAATTGAATTAAGAAATGAAGAATGGCTGGTACGCAGAGTTGATTTAACAGCAAGTGGTGGTCAACAGATTGGTTGCATTGGTTTAAGCGAATTGGTTAAAGACAAAGAAGCTGTGTTTTTTACAGAGCTTGATAGGGATTCAAAATTTGGAAAAGGCATAAAAATACTAAATCCTGAAGATACCGAATTTGTTCAAGATAAATCTGATGCGTTCATCGACACACGTTTATATCTCGAAGCCTTACTTCGAGAATCACCACCAACAGACAATAAATTGTACGTTGGGCATAAAGCGGCAATGGATGTTGTACCCTACCAAATACAGCCAACTTTGCAGGCATTTTCTCAACCAAGGCAACGAATTCTAATTGCCGATGCAGTAGGTTTAGGAAAAACGCTTGAAGCAGGGATTCTTATTTCTGAATTGATACGAAGAGGTAAGGGAAAGCGCATTTTGGTTGTTACGGTGAAATCCATGCTAACGCAATTTCAAAAGGAATTTTGGAATCGATTTACCATTCCCTTAACTCGCCTTGATTCAGTTGGTATTGCGCGAGTTAGAAATCAAATCCCCTCAAATCACAATCCCTTTTTTTATTTTGATAAATCGTTTGTGTATGTGGACACTTTAAAACAAGGTATTGAATATCGAAATTATTTAGAAAAAGCCTATTGGGACATTATTGTCATTGATGAAGCTCACAATGTTGCTGAACGCTCCAGTGGTAGTCAACGCGCAAGGCTTGCAAGATTACTTGCATCCCGCTCTGACACGCTGATTATGTTATCTGCAACACCGCACGATGGCAGAGCAAAAAGTTTTGCTAGTTTACTCAATATGCTTGATGCAACGGCGATTGCAAATCCTGAAAACTACAGCAAAGAAGATTATGCTGATAAAGGACTGGTAATTCGACGATTTAAAAAAGACATTGTCAGTCAAGTGGAAGGTGAATTTAAAGAACGCAAAACTCAGCAAATTAAAGCCGTCGCCACCGTACAAGAGCAAGCCGCCTATAATTATTTAACTGAAATCAAATTTGCAAAGTTAGATAACGTTAAATCTGCCAGCATTTTATTTAAAACAACACTGACAAAAGCCCTGTTTTCAAGTCCTGTTGCGTGTATGGAAACCATTAGAAATCGGCTTAAAACATTAGACCAAAAGCAAAATGATTCTTACGAAGAAGATTGTGACCAACTTCAGACGTTGCATGATTTGCTGCAAAAAATTGAAACGCGCCATTTTTCAAAATATCAACGTCTGCTGGAAACTATCACG
>CAIRCR010000519.1 GCA_903877065.1 uncultured Pseudomonadota bacterium | reverse complement strand
GGCGTGCTTGGATATGCCATAAAGATATACGGCAATGTCATCTTACTGTGTTCGTCTGGTACTTGCAGTTCAAGCCATAATCCCTTGCCATTCCAGCCAGCACGGGCAACTTTCTTTCCTTGTTTCAACGCTTCAATCGCAAGACCGAATATCATGTTTTTCATTTTGCACCTTCATGCAATTTTTGTTTTAGTAAATAGCCTTCCAATGCCCAAATCTTTTGAACTGCATTGCCGTGTGCAATCTTGCGTCCTAATTCAGCATCAAAGTTCTCAGGGCTTGCACACGCAGATTCACCAGAAACTTGAAAACCATTTTCTAAAGTAAACAAGCAGACAGTAAATGTCGTACCTTCAAATTGATGAAATTGCGCTTCGACAATCTTACTTTCAACGTGTTCAAGCGTAATACGCGGAGCAGTTAAACCTTTTTCAACAATTTCTTTTTCGATTTCTTTATCAAAGCTCATTTTTTTTCCAAAAGTTTTATTCAAAAAAATAGCCGCTGCAAACAATCACAGCGGCTCTATTATTGGTTACAGGTTTTGACCTGATTTACCGATTAAGCCAATCCATAAACTACCGATTGTTTTCTTAACTTGCTCGCCTGTCGCACCTTTAAACGTAACGGTAAGCATCGCTGGTGATAAGATTTTTTTAGGTGACATAACCTTAAAGCCGTTTGCCGCTGCTGATACAGATTGCGCGGCTAAAAACAAATTGCCCACCTCTGGCGCACTTCCAGTTGGTATCGTGTGATTTTTGTCTAAATCAACGTATCGAATACCAACATCAATCGTAGCACCTGTATTGTAAGCAGTATTCGCAAATTTAATTTCGTGAATTTCACTGCCAGCAGGGATTTTGATTAGTTCAACAGTGACGGTATCGCCAGTATTAGACGTAACGCCCAACGCACCACCAATGGGAAGCTCTCCATCGATAATAACGCAATTGCCATAAACACCAGTGTGTTGAGTGTTTTTCGTATTTGGCGCAACATAATTAAAAGTAGCCATTTTTTACACTCCTTATGGTAGTTTTTTGGCAAGTTGGAAGGCTGGCGTACCCATAGGTGGTGCATAACTGTCGATGACAGCTACACCAAAATCGGTGTCTGCTTCTTTGATTTTGAAACGGATTTTTGAAGAACCTTCGACAACCGCCATTGATTGCTCAAGACGTGATTCGTGGTCAGCTAATTGTTCAAAATACTTCCAAGATTGAGCGGCATCAGTACCACCGTTGCCGTAGGCTTTCATCAATGCCGACGCACCAACCAAAATAGCTCGGTCAATATCAACTGTCGGGGTCATTAACGCTTCGTGATAGGTTTTGCCGTCAACACCACCGTCATCAACGATAACGGGGTTGTTTGCTAAGAAACGAATTGCGTAACGGTCAAGTGGCTTAACTAAAATACCGTTCCACACAATGCCTTCGCCAGTGAACAATGGATGACCTTTTGCGCCTTCATAACGTTTCATCGCATTTGTGACCGCAGTGTTCCAATCGATAGCCGCAGTAGGACGTTTGATAAGCTCCCATTGACGACGTGTCACCCACAAGATGTAAAGTGGTTTGTTTGCCGCCCACATATCCGCTTCAAACATTGCAGAACGCATAGGGATTTCAGATTCCATAAGCATCGCGCCAAGCGTGCCAATGTCATCCAAGCCTAAAACGTCTTGGTTTGTAATGGTGTCTAATGTGGTTGCACTACCTGCAAAGAAATGTCTGTTTTTAGTTGGAGCTAAAACAGGGTTGACCATGATTCGACCAAAGTTAGCCGATGACTGCATTGGAATCGTCCAATCGTGTAATTCTTGATGACCGCGTGCGCCTGC
>CAIRCR010000518.1 GCA_903877065.1 uncultured Pseudomonadota bacterium | reverse complement strand
TCTCTTTATAAATAAAAAACAGGCAACAATAACAATCTATAATATCCTGCAATAAAAGCCATTTAGCATGATCGTGCATCCCTGAAAAAACTTCATCTCTTCCTCCCTCATCATGTCTATAGTATTTGAAAGAGTTTCCATTTGAGTTGTACTCTCCATTTATCATTTCATGCGTAGCATAATGTGTGTCCAATAGCATGCCCTTCCTAGCTTTGCTTTTTAATTTAATCAAGTGATCAACTGGATCATGTAAATGATAAAGCACTCCGACATGATGAATTACATCAAAGGTTGGCAAATTGTCAAAATCAGTTTCATTCTCTACATTGCACACGCTACAAATCGGTGTAAAGCTGTACATCCCGCATCTGACAATAGTTTTTACAACATTTTCAATTCGAGAATCAATAGCAGTAACTTTAGCCCCATACATGCCAAGTCCTATTGTATGAACACCTTCAAAGCAGCCGATTTCCAATACAGTTTTATCTTGTAAATTTAAAATATTATTTAACTTAGTTATTCTTTCGTCCGGAATAACTTGTGGATCTGATCTTTTACCAGCCCAGGCTTCTTTTCCAAATTTTCTACCTTTTGAATCAACTGTGAAACACTTCCACGGAAGAATATTGTTCAAGCGGCTTAGATCATCATCGCAGAGTTCATTTAAAATTAATTTCCTTTGTTTATTTTCTGTCATATCTACCTTAAATTAATGCATCATTTAAATAATTTTTCTCTAGAACGCTTAGGTTTCTCAATTTTTCATCGAGATATTGGTGACCGTAATTAAACTTCAACTGTTCTATTTTTACTATTTTTATTTGATCCATAATGAAATCCCATCCAAAAATAGTAGGGTTTAAATCCAATGCATACTTAAGATCAAGTGGAACAACCTGTAATTTATTTTTCAAATTAAAAAAAACGGAACCTCTACTGATTGCTCGAGAAAGCATGATCAATAACTGATTGGCTGTTCCTTGAAACAAAGTTCTTATGGGATATCCGTGGCGCGCAAAATAGCCTGAAATGCCAACTTCGTAATTATTGATGTTTTCATTTCTATCATTTAATGGCAGCATCGTGTCCCACCAAGTTGCAAATTCAGGCGACATCAGCAATCGATTGCCTTCGAAGCTTAACCAATAACTTTGAATATGATCTCCCATTTCTCCACACCGAGTCAATCCACGCAAACCGATCTGATCTACAGACCCCGTAAAGGATTGCACTAGAAACGATGGATCAAGTGAAATAAAGGATGTGTTGCAAATCACAATACGGTCAAACTGACTTAAGTCGCCGAGTTGGTCGATGCCTAACTTGTAAGACCAAAAGTCATACCCTGTATTTTCCCTTTGAATGACTACAGCATACTTTTTTAAGCGATCGGCCTCATCCTGATTTAAATTGGTTGATACGAAAACGATCATATGAGAGCTTTTAGTCATTTCCTCCACCAAGGAGTGAGTATTTAACGCTACCCTCCCATTTTCATGGAAGTGCGCAATTACGAAGGCTGTTTTCGGTATTTGTGACATTTGAACTACTTACTAAGCAATAGCTATTGTTTGTTTAAGTTCATCTAACAATTTTTTCCGTCGACTTTCAAATTCATGCGCATAGTTAGGTTGTGGATTAGTTAAAAAGCATATTTTTAACGCATCCAATATACACAATTCACTTTTGAAATTTTCCCATACAGCGTCACCTAACGGGAGTTCCATTGGATTATAAAACTTTACTTTTAATTCTTTATTAATTGCCAATAAAAACGAGGCCATTCTTTCGATGATAAATACTTTCATTGAGGCAAAACCTCCATCATGGACAACATTTGAGTTTAATCTTCTCGCTAATTCAGTATCGTTCGCCTCTGCAATATTGAAAATTGCTTCGCAATAGGTTAACCATGTCAACCAAAATTTTTTATTTGCAAGG
>CAIRCR010000517.1 GCA_903877065.1 uncultured Pseudomonadota bacterium | reverse complement strand
TTTTCTATCGTGACAATCCGTGCAAGGCATAGTGTCTGCAACGAGGCGCGTGTTGTGACTAATTAAATACTCGTTCGTTTCCGTCCAAATCATTTGCACGTTTGGCTTTTGAAAACCTTTTGCTTTGAGCAAATCATCAAATCGCGTTTTTAAATTTTTCACGTCTTGATAACTTTTCGGTTCGCTATCCACGCCGTTGGTAATTTCCAAACGTTCAGCGCGAGTTAAAACACGCTGATTTGTGCTATCAATCCAATAATAACGGCTCGCGGGGTTGTACGGCATGATGCGTGATTTGCCATCTTCGGACGGACGATAACGAAAACGCGGCTTGAGCGGTTTATTCTGATATTCCAGTTTTGTAATGTGGCAAGTTTGGCACGCGACAGCGTTGAAATGCACTTGCACTGTGCGATTGAGCGTATTTTCAGCATAACCCGCCATGTCGCCACGAGTTCGCCACAATTCACGATGCGCGTCTAAAATAGTCGATAAGCCAGAATGCGGCAAGGCAGGTTTTTCAGTGCTTCCGTACGTTTTGCCACCGTGACAATGTTCACACGAAAGCGGCTTAGGCTGATTATTCAAATCACGGCGCACATCTTCATCTGAAAAACCCGTTAAAAATTGGTGATCCGCGCTCAAATCTAAGGCTTTGTTGTAATAATTTTTCGCGTGACAAGCGTTGCAATTATCAATGACTCGAACGGTGCCTTTTTCCGTCCACGATTTGCCTTTATGAACATCGTCTTTTGTATCAATTACATTTGCTTCAATTTTTGCTGCTTCACCAAAACCATAAAACCCGCGCCGTTCTTCGCTAGTCGAGTGACACAACATACAATTTTCACTCGCAGGAAAACGCAACATTGGAATTTGTGCATCACCGTTTGCATTAAATGCCGCTTCGTTCCATTTCAAAATGGGTTCAGCGTTGGCAGGTGTTTCAAGCGTTAAAAGATTTTGACCGTCAGCGTTATCAGGAGACATATTCAAAAACGCTAAAATCGCCGAATTCGCATACCGAAACCAACCATTTTTAATAATTTGCGAATTGCGTTGTGTTTTCCATTCCGAAACAGGACGTTTGAATTTAGATAAATCTGCGTGACACGCCATGCAATCGGGTTCAATCACACCGCTTTTTTTCCAATCCCATTGCTCAAGTTTTTTGTTATTCCACTCGAAATAATCACCGTCTAAAAACGAAACCGCATTTTCAGGCTGTTTATCGTAACGTTTTCCTGAGCGGTCTTTTTCGGCAAAACCACCACCTGTGTGACATTCTTCACAATTTTTAATCAAACCGACTGCGCCATAATCTAAAAAATCGCCTTCTTTTGTGGTCGTTTTTCGGCTTAAAAAAGAAGGGGTATTGCCATTTTGGCAACTGTAACCACCGAAATAAGCAGGCGAAGTCAATGCCGCTAAACCACGTTTTAAGCCGAATTTATCGTCGCTTTCGTCGCGCCCCATTTCAAAATGATAAGCGTGAGAAATTTTGTCGATGTCGTGACAACCCGCGCCGCCGCTACAACTGGTGCGAGTGCTGTAAGGTTTTCGAGAATCTAAAACGTGCTGTGCATTTTCGTCTAGCAAGGGAATCGCGGGATGAATAACAGGTAAATCAACCGAATTTCCAACGGCGGAATTTGTTGAAGTGGGATTGACAACAGGTGGAATGATGACGGGCGGCTTTGTAATAATAACAGGCACTACGGGTTCATCATACGTTGGCGCAAATATAGTCAATTCTTCCCCGTCATCTGCATACACATTAAAAATGGGCAGCAAAAAAAATAACATTACGAAGAAAAATTGTCGGAGGTGCATTAAATCTGTTTGCTCAATGAAAGTGAATATGAGCAATAAATGCAGAATTTAAACCAAAAAATTAAATATCAATTAAATCAAATTGATAATGTCTTTTTTGCTCTGAAAAAATGGCAATTTCACTGTTTGGTGTGGCATATCACTTATATTCAAAAAAATTGTAGGTCATATCCCTTAAGAAATTTACGAAAACGCTTGTCAAAAATAACTAATTATTTGAATTTTAAAGATAATTTTAAATGGCGTAGTTATTGCGAATTAGACGTTGTTGCTAATTTTTAGCCGCGTTTTTAAACAAATTTAAATTTTAGGAGGGGACGTATGTCCAGTAACAAAATACCGCCACATCGGCAAAAGCGCAGGATCGGATTGATTGCGCTTGCACCCGTGATAGCGGCAATGACTGTTGCCCCGTCGTTGATTCACGCGGCAGTCGCGCCGCCGATTACGGCAACGGCAAAATACGATGCCACAGTGGGTAAAGTTGTCGTTGATGGTAAAACAACCACGGCAATTGGCGCAGGTTCACGGGTTTCTGTTTACGACGCAAGTAGTCATATTGTGCTTTACACCGCGAACACAAACACCAGCAATATGTTCTCGATGCAGTTACTCAGTGCGACAACAATTCCTTGTTTAGTGCGCGTTGAAGTGACAAATGCAAAAGATAATTCACAATCACAACTTTTGTTACCTGTTGCAGGTGCGGATAAATCCTGTACCACAACAGCGGCTGTGCCAGCTTGTGCGATTGTAAAACCGACAATGGATACTGAAATTACCGCTGGCAGTTCTGTTTCTTTTGATAGCTCAAAAGTAAAAGGCGATTATTTGTGGACTGTCAGTGATGGTTCAGATGACGTAAAACAAAGTTCTTTCAATCATCAATTTACGTCTGCAGGCAAATATCGTGTGATATTAAAAGTCACCGATGGTGCAAATCAATGTATGGACGATTTGTTCGTTTCTGTCATTCCACCTGCTGGCACGAATCCAAACGGTAAAGTAAAAGAACAAACCGCACCTTCTGTTGCCGAGTCTATGTATAAAGTGAACGGAACTAAAGTTGCCAATGACGCAGGGGCTTACGTTGTATTGCCTTTTGAAGAAACAGGAATGCAAGGCGGTAGCCAAATTCATTTGCCGTATAACGTCATGATTCCTTACAACTCGTTAAATGCACAAGTGTTGCAAAAGGTAGAACACAAACCCGTATTTATTGAAAGTAACTCGGTTGACGTGGTTTATTCAGCGGCTTCAAATCCAAAAGATCCTGCGGGGAAAAACTCGATTAACTCAACCAGTCAAAATTTGTTTGCCAAAAATCAAGTAGGTGCAAATTACGATCCAAAAGCGAGTACGTTTGATCCCGTTGCTGGAAAACCATTGAAAAACGTGTTTATCGCAGGGCAAGATTATCGCCAAGCCTTAATTCGTAAAACCGAACAATGGGACAGAATTCATCAACCTTACGCCAAAGAAACAGGCATTCCCGAAATTGGCATGGCGAATCCTGACCAACAAAATCGTTTTACACCATTCTTCAAACCAGCATTGCCAGATCAAGGTGTACGCGGTTATGTCGATGGTTC
>CAIRCR010000516.1 GCA_903877065.1 uncultured Pseudomonadota bacterium | reverse complement strand
GACAAAACTATGACAAAAAGGGGATTAAATGACTTTAACAACAAAGCAGCGGTTACTATGAGAAACATACAAGAAATGAAAGATATCCTCGCTACAGAGCTAAAGAAAAAAACTGACTTTGAAAACACTGAGTTATTATCTTCCGTGCTAATTAGCGTCATGTGTGAGGTTTTTGCGGGTGATACGCTCTACATCCCAATGTTTAAAGCGGGTAAGGCACATAGCAAATTACGCGATAAATTTAACGGGAAAAATCATCATGAATTGGCGCGTGAGTTTGGTTACAGCACTCGCACGGTTTATTCAATTTTAAAAAACGATAAACCTATGCAAAAAAAAACAATAACTTAAGGAAATTCATCATTATTAAAACCGCGTTTAACTCGCTAGTATTTCTCTAAATTTTATCTAAAGTTAGAAAATTATGACTCAACTAATCGAACAACTAAAACGCCATGAAGGCTACCGCAAACATCAGTACGCAGATACTGTAGGCTTGATGACCATCGGCTACGGCTATTGCTTATCGCATAACCCGTTGAGGTTATCAGACGAAAAATTAAAGCGCATTACTGAAAACGGTATCAGCAAAGAAGAAGCTGAAGAAATACTGAATCAGTGCGTCATACAAACGCATAACAAGCTCGCACTTACTTTGTCATTCTTCACAGCACTAAGCACGGTGCGACAAGAGTGCCTGGTCAATATGGCGTTCAATATCGGTGTAGCGGGTTTAATGGAATTTAAACACATGAATTTCTGCTTACGCGCTGGAGATTACGAAGGCGCAGCGCGTGAAATGCGCGATAGTAAGTGGGCATTTCAAGTAAAAGGTCGCGCTGCAGAGCTTGCAGAACAGATGCGCAGCGGTGAGTATTAGGATTAGGCATGGAATGGGCAGACAAGCACCTCAGTGAAATTATCACCGTCATACTTGCGATGTCTAGTTTCGGATACTGGGCATTCAAAAGCATCTTGAAAAGCGAAATTGATGAATCGGCAGTTAAAACGAAAATCTCAGGTGTGGCTCGTAGCGTCAACGTGTTGGCAGATAGCGTGAGCAATATAAAAACTGACGTTAGACGCATTGGCGATACACACGTTAACGATGAGAAACTCGAAAAAGAAATCGGTGAGGTCAGAATCGAGATTGAACGCATTGAATCACAGCTCACGATGATATCAGATAGGTTCATCAAAGATATGGCGGCTGATGACGCGGGTGACAGACAAGTTGAAAAAGACGTGCATCAACATTCTGAGAAAATTAAAGAGCTTGAAATTAAGCTCTCAAAAACTAACGAGCGTTTTATTATTCTTACAACGACGCTAAAAATGACGGGCGAGAAACTGGACGCAGTAGCGCGGCGCATTGAAACACGCGCTTCAAAAGAAAGCCTAGATACGCTTAATAGCTTGTTTGAACAATCCATTTTTATGAGTAAAAAATAATGAATAAAGTATGTTTAGTAACCGTGATTGCAGTACTTGCGGGCTGTGCAGCAACAACAGAAGTAGTGCAGCTGCCGCAAGAATCAAGAATTAAAATTGTTAAATCGTTGACGGTAGACGAGATGCGAAAAGTTTTGATGATTTGCAGTGACGGCAATGGTTTGAGATGCAGCGGTGAGTTTAAAAAACTGAGTATTGAGCCAGTTTCATCAAGCAATAGAGTTATGCTTGCACAAGTTACGATAATCAAATCAGACGATGGCAGCAGAAAAGACAGAGATGACTAAATGGATTTCAAGATTGCGTATTTTGTAATGGGTGCGATTTTCGTCGCAATTCTTATTCTCAGCGGTGTTAACGGTGCAACAACGTGACTATACCTGAGCCGCAAATAATTCTAACTCCTGACGAGCTAGAAGAATTGCTCGAAGTTTTAAATAGATTTGAATATAAAGAGGAAAGCATGATTGATTGGCTAATCGGTAGAATGTCCGAACCTTCAACTTACGCGGGATTATTCGCCATGGCGAG
>CAIRCR010000515.1 GCA_903877065.1 uncultured Pseudomonadota bacterium | reverse complement strand
ATCGCTTCATAGCATTGCGCTTCGCTGACTAACTCTTTGATGGTTAAAAGTGTATTTTCCATTCGTCCAGTTTAACAAAAAGACCTTGGAATCCATATAGAGCCAAAAAATATTGGCTCTAATTGAAATAAATCTGTCATTTTAGTTATTGACGCATAATTTTTTTTTCGCTTCAATATGGTGCAAAAAAATAAAATAATGCTCACAAATACATCAAGTAAAAATTCATATTTCTATAAAATCGTTATTTTACAATTAGATACAAATTGGCAACTAAATTGCTTAAATTCCATCAATCACTCAATGTAAATTGGTAGTCAGTATAAAAAACCGTTATCAATAAGTGAATCAGAAGATCAAAGTGCAGAAGTAACATTATTTTTCCTTACTCAAATTTTAGGATAATTCTATGTTTTGCTCGACAAATATGCCGCGTTTTGGCGATAAAAAAAATTCAGACTTTTTTGAAGAATATGTGTATCGATTATTAAATGAACGTGATAAAAGCGGCTTAACTGACATGATTGGCGGTATTGAAGCTTTGATGATTAGTGTTGAACCTGGTAATTCTGTCGAATATATTACTGAATTAGCATTGATGACGCCATATGAATATTTGGTTACGCTCGACAGCGAAAAACATTACACACACGTTTTACGCATTGACATGAATTCACCCGATATTTTGTTGCGCGAAGTGAAACATGCAAACCATAACGATATTTTCAGAAGCTTGAATGATTTGTATCCTGTTGGTGCAAAACGTTCGCATAGCCGTTATTTAGGTGAAATTTTATTAACAACAAATCGCCATGAAGTCGTGGCCTTGCAACAAGAACGTGAATTCCGTTTTTTTCCGATTGGGCAATTAGCGGATTTGGATTTACCGTTAAATGTAAGTATCTCAAAACCTTCTCCTTACACACAAAACGTGGTGGGTTACATGGAACGTCCTGAAAATGGCATTCGTGTTTACCAGCATGGTAATTGTTCGATTTTACCCACGGCGCAAGCGGCTAATAATCGTGGCAAAGAAATGCAGAAACGATTAGGAATCAAAGATTTTATTTTGCCAATTGACCACCTTGCAACACGCATTTATAGCCAAAACCGTGAAGCTGCAATTTTAGAATATCTAGCATTATCTAGTTATTACTATTGGGGAAGTTACAATATTTCTGACCAAAATTCATCAACAAACGTGACAAAAAATGTTCGTTTAGACCCCGAATCGAAAAGTCCTGCAAAAGTTTTCACCGCAAATAATCACCCGTATTGCGTAAATCATTTGGATAAATTGCCAAGTCCAACCGAAACATTTGTTAGAAATTATGGACCTCGTTTGCATCATATCGCAGTAAACGTAAAAGATGGCAACGTGAACGGTAAAGAAAATATAGACGTGGTAGTTGATGCAATTGCCGCGCAAGGCAAAGGTTTTTTACTTGAAACCGTAGGTTCACGCGAAGCAGGTTTAAAACAAATTTTCTCGTCAGCCTCTGATTTTTCATCCTTAATTATTGAATATGTACAACGTTTTGGTGATTTCCAAGGCTTTTTCACTAAAGAAAATGTGGCTTCATTAACGTTTGCGGCTGGACAAGAAGAAGGGGTTGCAATGGATAATTTTGGCAATAACAATTACTGATTTAACGTTATGCTCAACTTTTAAGTTTTAGAAAATTTAAAAAATTCATTTTATTAACTTTCAAGTTGATTCTAATAACAACATAAAATAACAACATAAAATCAAATTTTGACTGTTAAACGCCATAGTATCGACATCAGGTTAAGTCATTTTAAGATTTTAAAATTCATCAATCAACGCATCGGTAGACCCCGCCAACTTTATTGCGGCGCACCTGAGCGTCACTTTTAACGTTCAATATACTGGAATTTTATGAAACAACTTAGCCCAACAGGGCAACAAATCATAAACAACATAGCGCAACGTTATGCCTTCAGCTCTGACGCGGTTTTCAGTATGTTAGTGTCGGTAATTAACGGCAACGGTTCTATGGCGCAGTTTAACCATCCTGAATTCGGTGGCTCTGGCCAATGGATGCGCGGAGGTATGATTATGGTGGGCGATATGTTTAATAACGGTTTGAAAAACAGCGTTGGGAATTTATGTCAAGAATTAGCGAATTTAATTGCGAATGAACCGAATTTAATTCAAACGGGCAGTTTTCAATCACAAAATCAAGACAATCAAGAACAAGCTAATTACGCTAATAATTCACCACAACAAAATTCTTCAAATTCTGGCAATGCAGTGAGTTTATTTATGCCTGGTGAAGATTCACAAAATTGGTGGATATCAATTGGATTGCAATTCCCAAACAGTATCGGCAAACAAAACAACATTCGATATGCCTATTTTGCGAGCATTCGCCGATTGGCAATTCAATTGTACGGTGATATAACGCTTTATGATACTTTAGACCATCAAATCGGTGGTTTTTCTCAACAACAAGGTAACGAAGCGTCGTTGACTTTCACTAGTCAATATGGGCTTGTTGATATTAAAACGTTGCCTATTGTTTCCATCAATAATGATGATTTGCAACGCCTTAATTCGCAACAAATCGTCGCACCAATAACAATTGATTCACCTAAATCAACGGTTCAAGAAACCGATATTTTTAGTGCTATTGAAAAATTAGCGATTCTCAAAGACAAAGCGATATTAACCGAAAACGAGTTCAGCACTAAAAAAGCAGAACTACTCGCAAGACTGTAACAATTTTTTCAAAAAATAATGAAATCAAACAAACATTTACCTTTTCGTGAAGCCGCTCTCGAATATCATCAATTTCCCATCGCAGGCAAACTCAGCGTTATTCCAAGCAAACATTTGTCAAACCAGCGTGATTTAGCTTTGGCTTATTCGCCAGGTGTTGCGGTAGCATGTGATGAAATTGTCGCTGATCCCAATAACGTTTACAAATACACGATAAAAAGCAATTTGGTTGCTGTCATTACAAATGGAACGGCAGTATTAGGTTTAGGGAACATTGGACCGCTTGCTGCCAAACCTGTGATGGAAGGTAAAGCGGTTTTATTTAAAAAATTCGCGGGCATTGATGTTTTTGATTTAGAGATTGCCGAATCTAATCCTGATAAATTATGTGACATTATCGCAGCGTTAGAGCCAACGTTTGGGGGTATCAATTTAGAAGATATTAAATCACCTGAATGTTTTTATATCGAACGCAAATTAAGCGAGCGAATGAAAATCCCCGTTTTTCATGATGACCAACATGGGACAGCTATTATTGTCGCGGCAGCATTATTAAATGGCTTAAAAATCGTTAAAAAAGATTTGCAGCGTTGCAAATTAGTGGTTTCTGGCGCAGGTGCCGCCGCTTTGGCGTGTTTGAATTTGCTTGTTGATATGGGTTTTCCGCTTCATAACATTTTTGTTGCTGACATTGAAGGCGTCGTTTATCAAGGTCGCATCGAATTGATGGATGAAGACAAAGTTCGTTTTGCTCAACATACCGATGCGCGAACACTAGCGGAAATTATTGTTGATGCGGATATATTTTTAGGGTTATCAGCAGCAGGCGTTTTGAAAGCTGAAATGGTAAAAACGATGGCTAAATGCCCGTTAATTTTCGTGTTAGCGAACCCAACACCTGAAATTATGCCTGAAGAAATTAAAGCCGTTCGTGATGATGCGATTATTGCAACAGGACGTTCAGATTATCCAAATCAAGTAAATAACGTGCTGTGTTTTCCGTATATTTTTCGTGGAGCATTAGATTGTGGCGCGAGTACAATCAATTTGAAAATGAAACTTGCGGCGGTTCAAGCAATTGCAGATTTAGCACAAGCTGAACAATCGGACGTTGTAGCAAAAAACTATGGCATTAGTAACATATCGTTTGGTGCAGATTATTTAATTCCAATTCCCTTTGATCCACGTTTAATGACAAAAATTGCACCTGCTGTTGCAAAAGCCGCGCAAGATTCTGGTATTGCAAGTCGCCCAATTCAAGATATGGAGGCTTATGTTAGACATTTACAGGAATTTTCATATCACAGTGGCGCGTTTATGCGTCCAATTTTCCAAGTGACAAAAGATGTTCAGCCCATAAAAAAACGAATTGTTTTTGCCGAAGGAGAAGATGAACGTATTTTGCGTGCCTTACAAATTATTGTTGATGAAGGTATTGCAAATCCTATTTTGATTGGTCGTTTAGAGGTTTTAGAGCAGAAAATTCAAAAATTTGGTTTGCGTTTAAAAGCGGGGGTTGATTTTCAAGTGGTGAATCCAGAAATCAACAAATTTCACGAAAATTATTGGCAAACGTATTTAGAAATGACGATGCGAAAAGGTATTAGTGAGCAATTCGCAAAAATTGAAATGCGTCGTCAACATACGTTAATTGGTGCGATGATGATTCATAAAGGCGATGCTGATGGCATGATTTGCGGCACGTTAGGTTCAACAAATTCGCATTTATCATATATCGACACAGTTTTAGGTAAACGTAAAAATGTGAGTGTGTATGCGTCGATGAATTTACTGATTTTGCCTGAACGCCAAATTGCGATTGTCGATACCCATATTAATGAAAACCCAACCGATGGAGAACTCGCTGAAATTACGTTATTAGCCGTTGAACGAATTCGCCAATTCGGTTTAATTCCAAGAGTAGCTTTGCTTTCACATTCAAATTTTGGAATTAGTGACAGCGAATCGGCAAAAAAAATGCGTTCAGTTTTAAAAATTATTCAAACCATAGACCCAAATTTAGAAATTGACGGTGAAATGCACGGCGATGTTGCGCTTGATTTTGATATGTTAAAACAATCTATTCCCAATACACCGCTACAAGGGAGCGCGAATTTGCTAGTTTTACCCAATATCGATGCTGCAAATATCTCTTACAATTTACTAAAGGTTACTGCTGGTAACGGTATTTCAATTGGACCGATTTTGTTAGGGTGTACAAAACCTGTTCATATTTTGACCGAATCCTCAACGGTTCGTCGAATTGTGAATATGACTGCAATGTGTGTTCTAGATGTAAAAGAATAATTCGCTAATGGCGTTTCATCTTTTTTCGACCTAGTTGAATTATATTAAAACTTATTTGTAAATTCAGTTATACCATAAAAATATCAAATTGATACCATATGGAAATGTTAAACTTTTTAGAACGCAACTAAAAGACCAGTTGCGTTATTATATCGTCTACTTACCTAACCTCATTCTTACTTACATTGGTAAAAACGGATTATGGCTTAATGAAAAACCTGCTGCATTAACATGACCCCCTACCGCCCCTTCGCTCGCGCGCTGCCCGTCTGGCCGCAAAAACTCACCGGCCGGATGAACCCCTGGCTGAGCTTCCATGCCAGCGTCCCGCTGGCCGCCGGCCGCGGGGCCACGCTGAGGCTCGCGGCCGCCCAGGCCTACCGGGTGTGGGT
>CAIRCR010000514.1 GCA_903877065.1 uncultured Pseudomonadota bacterium | reverse complement strand
GCGTTGATTGAACTCACGAAATTTTTAAGCGCGTCATTAGCGTTTGGCGCAGATTCAAACACACTCACAAGCGCGTCACTGAACGTAATCGCATTCATGCCAGACAACTTTAAATTCATGCCTAATTTTGAAAACGCCGATGATACGTTAGCAACTTCAACCGATATGCGCGTAATAGTCTGTACCATTCCTTCACCCGTTTTTTGAAACGCTGAAAACAAACCACCCGCTAATTCAGTAGCAAGTTTATCGGACATGGTGTTAATTGATTTCGTAATAACGTCGCTTATTTCTTGGTCAGTTTTAGCTTTGCTTAAATCAAATTTTAATGAAGGCAATACTGCTGATTTTCCAACTAAATCGCTAATACCTAAGTCTTTGAATGCAACACCTAACGCTTTGCCCAAACTGCCAAAAACGGACGTAATGGCGTTAGTCATCTCAATATCAACGCCATTCATCACGTCATAAATTTTAGTGGTACTGCTAAACCAACCTTTTGTTTTAGCCTTAATCGTTGAATAATCATAAGCGGTTGCGGCTTGTGTCATCCCGTCAAGTGTCATGGTTGCCGCGTTGGTCACGATACCGTTACCGATTGCTGTATATTTAGTCTTGCCAATGCCTAGCAGTTTGCCTAATCCGTAGGTTAAACCCGCTAAAACTAAGCCACCTGCTAATCCTAAAATTGCACCACCCGCCATAATTGCCGTAGACGATGAAGCGCCGACCGCTAAACCTGTCGATATTGCCGCGCCTGACATAGCTGTTGATAATCCGCCCAAACCAATCGCCGCCGCGCCTGATGCACCTAAACCCAATGCACCAGCACCAGCCGAAAGCGCGAGATTGCCCGCTACCATTCCAGCCGAACCAAGTGGGCTATTTGTTTGCGTGCTTTTCATGCCTTGCGTTGAAGGCGTAAAACTTCCGTGCAAATTTATTGCAGTTGCTACCGTTTTATCAACGCCTTGCGCGAGTGAAGTAAAGTTTGCATTTAAGTCTTTGAGTTCAAGTAATTGATTCCAGCCTGTATCATTCAAAAGATGCAATGAATCCATGATTGAATTTGAGCTTGCCGCACTATCGCCTTTTACCGTGCCAGTATCGCCCGTTGCTTTGGTTGTCATATCAACGGTTTTAGATCCGCCCGACATAGCCACTCCTAAACCAGCCATGACTGCCCCCATTGCCGCAACACCCGCAAATCCTGCAAATCCACCTTGACCAAACATAGCCGCCGCACCAGCCGCAATATCAACAACCATTTTCTTAGCAGACATAGCCATAGACACCACAGCAAGCCCCATTTCAATACCATGAAAGGCTTTTGCGGCTGTTGATTTATCCCCGAACATCTTAGCCGCCGCCCCTGCGATTTGACGCGCCCCGTTGATTTCAGTGGCGAGTGACGCGCTTTCATATTTGCTTTTCATTGCATAATAATCTTTCGTCGCATCAGTTCGTTGTTGCTCAGAAATATCAACGCGTTGCATATATTCGCTGTAATCTTTTGAACCTTTGGCAAAGTTATCATTGAGCTTTGCCATTTCTTCACCAAAAGAAGTCGCCGCGCCAGCTACCGCACTGATGCCGCCGAGTAACCCATCAAACGCCATTTTGCCACTGTTGCCTAAATTATCGAATGCTGTTGTGGTTTTGGTTATTTCGTCATGGAATGATTTTGTAGCGGTTTCGGCATCTTTGATTGAATCGATTTGTGTTTTTGCATCTTTGTTTTGACCTGTTTCATGCAAGTAATCAACGCCTATTTTGTCCTGTTTATTGGCGTAGTCGTTTTCTGACATGAAAGGTTTTTGAGCGCGTAACTCGTACGTTGATTTCTCGAATTTACCGCGTGCGGTTTGGTCAAATATACGTTGGCGTTCTTTTTCTGCCTCGGTTAATTTTTCAATTCCAACGGTTGCTTTCTCGAATTCCGATGCTGTTTTTGCGGTCAATTCGTTGTAAGTTAATTGGTCAATACCGCCTTTTTTGAAAGCGTTATTGAGTTCGAGCATATCAGCGTTGTATTTACCGATAGGCGTGCTTTCGATTAACTTACGATAGCCTTCTTGCTCTTTATTTAATTCACGTTGCGCGGCTGTGGCGGCTTTCTTTGCGGCTTTATCTTCTTCAACAACATCGAGTGATTTTGAATGATTTGCTACTGGCTTGATAATATCGCCATCTACACCGTCTGGAATCGCCGAAACCTTTGGATGATTGGCATAATAAATAAGCTCGTCACGGCGTTGCTCCAAAATTTTTAATAGTCGCTGATTTTCTTCGCCTGTTCTGCCATCGCTTACAAAATTTTTAGCTTTTTCTTTAAAACTGTTTATTTTTTCGCGTTGCTGTGCAATTTTTAAACCTGCTTCTTCGACACTGTTTGATTTTTCCATCAAACTAATATTTTTTTGTTGCTCATTATTTTTATTAGCTAGTGACATACCTAAACCAGCACCGATTGCAGTTGCCCCCATAACAAAAGGATTCATGCGAGCGGTTGCATTGAACGCTACCATTGCCGCGTTTGCCGCCCAAATTGCACCAGTAACCGCCGCAATTCCACCAACAGCACCACCGAATGACTTTAATTCGTCAGCGATATTTTTTAGGTTTTTATATTGTTCGTCTGTGAGTTTATTTGATTTAGCAAACTCTTTTCCAAGCCCTTCATAAATCGCAATAACGCCTGTTACTTCAGTAATTAAATCTGTCAAACCGACTTTTAAGCCGCCTGTAGCTTTGCCCGTTTCGTCAATTTTTGCGCCTGATTCTCCGAGTTTCAGAGCCGCCTCGGATAACGTGCCTTTAAGCGCGTCCCATGCTTTTGATAACCCTTGGTTTAGTATTTCGGTTTGCTTTTCAGCAACACCGTTTAATTTAATGTAAGCGACTTCGTTTTCTTTGATTTTATCGATATGTGCAGATAATCCAATTGCGGCTGTTGATGCGCTTTCACCGAATAATTTTGTCATATCGGTAGCACCAATTTGAGCATCTTTTAAATTCTGTAAAACTTTTGTATAGCCCAGCGTTTCGACGTTCAAATCTTTATACGTCATTTTGTGCTTATCAAGTCCGACGGTATATAGCTCAAGAATCTTAGTATTTTCTTTTGTGTCATTTACCAATGCACCAAACAAACCTTTAAGCGCATCACCAATTGAACCCGCCTCCATGCCACTTTCTTTTAAAATGCCCAATGATGATGCTGTTGCTTCTAAACTGACTCCGTATGTTTTCGCTACAACAGCGGTTTCACCTAGCGCGTGTCCAAGCATTTCAACGTTAATCGTATAATCGTTTGACGCTTGTACTAAAACATCATTGATGTGTCCTAAATCTTTAAGTCCTAATCCCATGCCGTGCATTGCGGCAATCGATATTTCAGCGGCTTTCGCTAAATCTAAAGCACCCGCCGCCGCTAATTGCATAACTTGCGGCGTTGCACTGAGGATCTCATTAACTTTTAACCCCGCACTAGCCAATACGCCTTGAGCTTCAGCGGCTTGCTGTGCTGAGAATTGCGTCGTTGCACCAAGTGAACGCGCTTGATTTTCAAGCTCTTTCATTTGTTTTGCAGTGCTTCCCGTTAATGCTTGCAGGGATAATAGTTTAGTTTCAAAACTTGCTATTTCTTTGATTGCAATCCCAAAACCAATTCCCGCTAAAGCCGTTTTTAATAAGTTGAACGCCCCGCTTGCTGTATTACCAGCGCGTGCAGTATCGCCTAAACGGTTATTGAAATTATTGATTGTGGTGTTGGTGACGTTAGTTGTATTGCCTAAATTGTGAATACTTCTATCGACGTTATTGATTGTGGTATTAGCGTGAATTGCCGATTGACCTAAATTATTGATGGATTGCGTTGCGCCTTGAATTGCAGAAGTTGCTTGCGTACCGTCTACTGAGATTCTGATTGAAAGCGTTGATTGATTTGCCATTTTATAATTCCAGTAATTCTTTTAACGGGTCGCGTGTTTCGGGTTTCTTTGCTAATTCTTGCATTGAGATAAACGCCTGTGACATGGTACGCAATGTTTTCACGTCCATCGGTGTCGGGCTAGTTTGCATTAAATCCGACCATGCTTTTATCTCTAAAAAAGTGATAGTGACTGCACCCATGCCGTTTGAATTGAAAAAACCTATCTCGTTAATCCATTCGATTAAATAGGCAAACTCATTATCAATTTCAGGCATTTTGATGTAATCTTCAACGTAGGCTTGTGTAAATAAACAATCATCACCATCACCTACGCTGTTTGTATCTTGTGCTAATTTAATCTCATCTAATCGACTACGCTTGTCATCGCCTTCAATTTGCGTATGCAACCACGCTAGTTTTTTAGCGTAGGTTATGCAACTAAGGTAGTTTTTTTTACAAACTTTGAACGGTCAGAAATCGCCTTATCGATTTGTGCAATAAAGTGTGGTTCGTCACGCAATAACCCATCTAAAATTTCATCTGAAAATTCGAGTGCAACGCCTTCGTCCTCAACATCAAACCAATTCACAACGACCGCTTTTGTTAAAAATACATCACGGTTTTGTTGTTTGGCTGGTGTGTCTTTTTCTTTGCCACTTTGAATATCTGAGATAGCCTGGCGAATATCAAATAAGGCTTTTTTGTAAACCTTTGAATCTTGACCATGCGCTTCAATCGTGGCTTGTTTGCCAGAAATCGACGATATGATTTTATTACCTTCATGATCAACAAGTGGTATTAAGATTGTGTTTTCAGCGTTTTGCGATACGTTTAACGAGCGAATACTCATAGTTTTTTCTCTAATAAATGGAATTAAAAACCGCGCAATGATTATCACGCGGCTATGTGGTAAAAAAATTAAGGATTATATTCAGCTAAACCGTCTTGAAGCGTTATTTTTGCTTTAACACTTGCAAAGTTATCAACCGCACCACGCGCTTTTTTAAGCTCAGTCACCATGCCAATACCATAAACTTTCGCACCGCTTGATGTATGTGTAATTCTGAAAACACGATTGCCGTTTGTTGATTCATCATCAAATGCGGTTTCGAGTAAAACTTGACCAGCATCAGCAGGGATTGAAACATAATCAATTGTTAAATCACCTTCATCACTTGAGCCTTTCGCTTTAATCGTGCCGCTTTCGCTGACCAATTTCGCGCTAACTGTTGCGTAAGTTTTACCTGTATCACCGATTGCTGTGATTTTTCCAATGAACGCGCCACCTGTTGCCGCCATCAGTGTGATTGGTGAGCCTGTGATAGCAGTTGGCGTACCTTTTGCCGAATTGCCAGATGTAAAGGTTGCGCCTAAATCAGTGAATGCTAACGTCAACGTACCGCTGATTGTTCCCGATGCAACCGTTAATAAACAGGTGATTGCAGTTGCAGTTGCAGTTGTTGAAATCCATGTGCCACTGCCTTGAGCATTTGACCAAGTACCCGCATAGAATCCGTCAACGTTAGACACTGTCGCGCCTGTTGTCGTGATGGTAAATGCACCCGACTGAACGCCTAATGTTGAGCCATCAGCAAAAAATGTGTTGTAGGCAGAAACTCGCCCTGCATCATTTGTCGCCGCTTTGATAGATGCGCGTAATGTGTTTAATGCTGTTTGCTGTCCTGCTGTTGAGTTATCGAAAATCTCAACGGTGGTATTTTGCAAACTAAATTCTTTTATAATCGCCATTTTTAACTCTCTAAATAATAAGTTGTTTCAAAAACGCCGTACCAATACAGCGTCATGTTGTCAAAGCCCTGATGTTTGCCACTGACATAATCAACAGGTGTAATGCAACCTGTCGGTGTCCAACCACTCAATGCCGATAAAATTTCAGCATGGACGGTTTCGAATTCTGTGGTGTAGCCTGTACCTATTGGGTGCGTGTTGTTTTTCACTGCTAAATAAACGCCTACTTGAGCGGTTATTTTTTGCATCGAGCCACTCATTAAAAAATTTACTTCTGCACTTTCACCTTGATAAATCACCCATGCACACGGTTTTCTAAAACTTTCAGATTGCGCGACTGCTAAACTCACACTGCCCGCGACGTGATTGCCCAAACTAGGGCAGGTCGCTTTTAAACGTTCAATCCAGTTTGAAATCAGCATTAAAAAACACTCCAATCAGTTGCCGTATCGCTTGAAATAATTGGCGATAAACTAGGCGTGTCACCTGCTGAAGAATCCGTAACAACGATAATCACGTCACCTTTTGCCGCCATTTCTAAATACTTGTAAATGACTTTCATACGATTGCCGATATGCTCAGGCACGATTTTGTCGAATAAGAAATAACGCGCTAAATCACACGCTATTTTTACGATATTTTCAGACGGGTTAATGATTGGCGTAACGTAGCGAGCCGATAAATAAGCATCTATTTCGCCCGCCGCGTCAGCAATTGCTTTATCAACAATTGCATCATCAATCACGCCCAAACCCGATATATCAGTTGTTGCGAGCAAGTCTGATTCCCAACCTCGCGCAATCAAATCGGCTTTAGTGCAGTACATTTTTAGGCAACTGCCGCGCTGATTAAATAGCCGCTAGTAGGACTAGCAATAACAGGCTGGACGGCATCACTTACGCCATAAATCCATGATTTAATGTTTTCTTCAAATCGTGAGCGCTCAACTAATGGATAACCACCCAATCCGTATGTGTAGCCAAACGTCGGTCTACCCATGTCCGCCATGCCTGACATATCGGTGTAAGCAACGACAACATATTTGCCCCACACATCACTAAATACGCCAGCATCGGTTGACTTGATAGCATTAGCCACCACAACACGCGCAACGCCAAAGAGTGACGCTAATAATTCCACCGTTGGAATATCACGACCTGTGTATTTGATGCGGTCGATAATTTTTGGGTGCATTCGTAACGACTTTAAAACAGCCGCTGGAAGAATTACCGTATTGGCTAACTTTCCAGACGTAACACGAATAGCATCAATTGCCGCCGCAATATCGTTAATCGGATCTGATACCCCTGAGAAATCTGACCATTGTGATGTGCCGCTCAATGTAGTTTTATGCGCTGAGTCGTAATTAGCCGCTGTGGTTGCAAGTGTGGCTTGTGCAACCTCTAAACGAAGTGCCATTGCATCTTGAACCGTGCGAACCGATGCGGATGCTAAGTTAATAGGCACAGTTCCCGATTCTTCTAAAATTTCACGCGGCACAACAGCATCAAGTGAATAGTCTAAGATTGAATAGGTTGATGTGCTGTAACCCACTTCCAATCGCTTAGTGACCGAGCCTGGAGCGCGTTGAGTGTCGTAAGTTAAAAATGATTCTTTGCCGAATTGCAGGATTTTACCGCCGCGTTGTGGCACTGCGACGCGCGGAAATAATGCGTTACCGACTAAATCGTTGTTTTGATAGCCTTGAGCTACCGTAGTTAAAATCGGGTCGATAATTCGAGCCGCTGATGTAGTAATGCCCATTTGTTAGTGTCCTTTACGCTACGTTTTGAACTAATAAAACTTCAATTAAATCGCCCGATGCACTGGCGGCTTGTAATGCCAAACCTACCTTCGCACCACTGGTTGCCCATGTAATCGCCTTGCCTGTGGCATCAACTTTTAACGTTGAACCTGCTGTAATCGCCGCACCTGCTTCAACGATAGCTGTTCCTAAAACGTCAACGGTGACGGCTGTGTTGATTAAAGATGTTTGACGCACAACACCTAAAACGTTTGCATCAGCGGCAGGTACTGCGCCTGTTGCCGTCACGAAACGGTTTGCTGTTGTTGCCGCCGCGCATGACGCAATGGTTAATGGAAAAATTCCGTTTGCTTGCTTACTCATTTTTAAACTCCCAATGCGACAATCGCGGTTTGAATATCAACGTTATACTCTTTTTGATAACTCACAATTTGCTGATGCAACGCGGCTTGATCTGTGTCAACTTCCCAGCCTTGCGCGGTTTTTACGTTTGAAAGTGCTACGGTTTCAGGTGCAATGCCGCCTGTTTGTGTACCTGTTAATGCCGCGATAGGTTTAGCAGTGGTAACAAATTCTTTTAATGCCGCAAGAT
>CAIRCR010000513.1 GCA_903877065.1 uncultured Pseudomonadota bacterium | reverse complement strand
TGAAATGAAGATATTAGTTTTCCATATTCAAACGATGTAGATGTTGTATGATTGAAGATCATTCTTTTCATAGACTCAGTTTGTAACGAAAATAAACTGCTTTTTTTTCCTCTTAAAATATAATTTGAAATGCCAGCTGTAAAAAAATGAAGATAACTACCAAATCAATTCGTGGCTTACCTTATTTGGCGGACTGCGCCTTGACCAACATCAATACTGGGGTTCTCATTATTCACCACGTTTTGGCGCATTTATTACGCCTTGGCAAGATAGTCAGTTTCGCATTTCTTATCAGGAAGGTTTTCGCGGTCCAGTGGGATTAGCTTATAGCGGTGGTTACATTGGCGATGGTTTTTTAAGCATTCCTAATATGGGCAAACTAGGCAGTGCCAATATACCTGATATTGGCAATATATCTGTGAAACCCGAATCCTTGCAAACATTAGAGTTAGCATTTAATCAACAGCTCAATAAAAATTGGCAGTTTGAAAACGTTTTGTTTTACAGTAAATCGTCGCATACGATTGATGTCGATGTGATTGATGGCGATCAATTAGGTATTACTTTACCGCCTGTGGGTAGCGATGTGCCTTCGTATAATTTTTATTGGTTTTATGCAAATAAAGCCAGTCGTAGCGAACAAATTGGCTTTGAAACAAGCGTGCATTACACCGCAGAACCTTTTAGCATTACAGCCAGCCATTCATTTGTCGATGCCCTTTCATATACGGGTCAAACTACTACTCAAGTACAACTCCCTGCCATCGCTCAAAATGTAAGCCGTGTAAATGTGATTTTCAAACCTTGGGAAAAAGTGTCTTTAGGTGCGAATTATTTATTTTATGACTCATGGAACGCAACAAATGGCACGCAAGCAGAAGGAGCGAACTTGCTCAATGCTAGCGTCATGTATTCACCTTGGAAGCAATTGGAACTCTCAGCAAGCGTTAAAAATATTTTGGGTGAAAATAACCTTTACCCGATGCTCAACTATGCACCTGGTGTCAAACCAGGTGCGCCAGCACTCGAAAGCACTACTTTTTGGCTTAATTTTCGATTTAGTTTTGGTGGAAAACTTTAACATCATGGAGAAATACATTCTCCTCGACCGAGACGGTGTAATAAATCAAGATTCGGAAGCGTTCATAAAATCACCTGCCGAATGGTTGCCAATTGAACAAAGTTTAGAAGCCATTTCACTATTAAATCAGCACCGTTTTAGCGTGGTAATTATCAGCAATCAATCTGGTTTGGCTCGCGGTTTGTTTGACGAAGAAACCTTAAATGCCATTCATCAAAAAATGCGTGAGGAAACGGCAAAAGTCGGTGGAAAAATCAAAGCCATTTATTTTTGTCCGCATCAATCCAGCGATTTTTGCGAATGCCGCAAACCCCAAGCTGGTTTATTGAAACAATTCGCCAAAGATTACGATATCGATTTAAAAAACGTTTATTTTATTGGCGATTCGTTACGCGATATTCAAGCAGCACAAAATGCAGGTGCAATACCGATTCTAGTTAAAACAGGCAACGGCACAAAAACGTTGCAAGAAAATCCACAATTTTTAACTTCACTTTTAATTTTTGAAAATTTATATGACGCAGCAAAACACCTCATCAGTTGATAATCGCCCAAAAAATTATGTGGGTTCGAGCTTACTGTTTTTTAGTATTTTTTTTACCGCGACAATTGAAGCGACTATTTTATTTTCGCTTTTTTGGACACCGTTTCCAATCCGCTACAAATTGGGAAAATTTTGGTGTCAATTGATGCTTTGGATAATGAAAATCACGGTCGGTTTGAAATACGAAGTTGAAGGCTTAGAAAATGTAAATCCCAATCAACCCGCGATTATTTTTAGCAATCATCAATCCGCGTGGGAAACCTTAGCGTTGCGCTACATTTTGCCAATGCAATCTGCGGTGATAAAAAAAGAATTGCTGTATTTGCCTTTGTGGGGTTGGTCGTTGTTATTGTTGAAATCAATTGTAATTGATAAACGTAATCCGCGTGGCGCGTTGAAAAGTTTAGTCAAAGACGGCACAAAATACTTGAATGAAGGGATTTGGGTTTTGATTTTTCCTGAAGGTACACGCGCTGGCGCACGAGATGTTTTACCGTTTAACGTGGGCGGTTCAGTATTGGCACATAAATCGGGTTATCCCATTATTCCCGTTGTGCATAACGCGGGAGATTTTTGGCCACGCTACAGTTTTTTCAAATATGCAGGAACGATTAAAGTCAAAATCGGTACGCCCATTCACACTCAAGGTCGTAAAGCTGCTGATATTAACGCGGAAGCAGAAGCATGGATTCGCAAAACAATGTCTGAAATGTAAGGTCACGCTTTGCAATAAGAAGGCATCGCCGTTTTTAACTTGTGCCGATAAATTCTAAGATGCAAGCCTAAAAAGTTCTAAAAATAACTTGAGATTTAAAAATGACCTGGAAAACTCTTTTAAGCAAGCAAGCAAGCAAGCAAGCAAGCAAGCAAGCAAGCAAGCAGAGAAATCGTGCATGAAAAATTTATTTTTTAGCACTTTGTTATTTGCTATGAGTAATTTTGTTTATGCCGAACAAAATTTAACGTGCAAAAATTTGAAAAATATTGATGTTGAAGATATTTCGATTGAGCAATTGATGGACACGCCTGTATTTCTTGGCGCATCACAACAAGCCGCGTGTGCAAATGAAGCGTCAAACATTGTGAATTTGATTAGCCATGATGAAATTTTAAGTCGTGGCGCACGCGATTTAACGGACGTTTTGCAATTGATTCCAGGTTTCACACCTGGAATGAGTGTTTCAGGAATTGCCGCAATGGGAATGCGAGGTATTAGTGCAGATGAAGGCAAAATGGGTGTGATTAAAAGTGAGGGGAACCGCAGAAAAATTACGCAATGGCTGAATTCGCC
>CAIRCR010000512.1 GCA_903877065.1 uncultured Pseudomonadota bacterium | reverse complement strand
ATGACTGTTATTGCGGTCATTTTTTCGTTTGAAATTGTCTAAATGAACCCCATTTTTTACCGTCTTGCAAAATTACGCGGACTGGCTTTTTTAGGTTTATTGTTGTTGGCATTAAGCATTTTAGGCGGCATGATTTGGCGCACACATCATCATTTCGACACTGCGATTTCTTATGTTAATTATTCACATCGCATTCAAAATGTCTCTGTCGATTTACAACAATCTGTCATTGCCCGTTTAGCGGGCAATACAACCAGTGATTCGTCACCAAAATTACTGGCAACCTTGCTTTCAGAAATTGATGCTTTGATGACGGATCGTAATTATCTGTCTGAAACAACGCGTGAGCATTTAGAAAGCGTCCATGATTTACTCGCACAAAGTCAAAGCCTTGATAAAGATAAGCAACAACAAAGTCTGATTTTGGTTTTAAAAGTCATGAGTGACATTTTGGATAATGAAACTCTACAACGAGAACAAATGCTCGAAGACATCAACGTCGATACACAATCAGAGCTGTATGTCGCGTTGTTGTTGTTTGTAACGATTTTTAGTGGTGCGATTTTGTTTTTAAAACTGCGTATTCTTCATCCATTAAATGATTTGCGCGAACTCTTAGAACATCTCACAGATCAAAACTACACACCAATTACAACTAAACGTATTGATCCGTTGTTGTTGCCTGTTTTTTACAGTTACAACGGCATGGTGAAACATTTAAGTGAACTCGAAGAAACAAAACGAGAATATGCTCAATCATTACAACGAGAGGTGCGTTTAGCCACGCAAGCGTTATTGGAACAACAACACAGTTTAGCGCGAGCAGAACGGTTAGCGGCGATTGGGGAAGTGTCTGCGGAATTAGCACATGAAATCCGAAATCCGCTAGCGGGTATTCAAATGGCATTTAATAATTTACGCCGAGAAATCGACAACGAAAATCAATGTGAACGCATGATGCTAATTGATAGTGAATTAAAACGTTTAGCACGATTGTTAAATGAAATGCTCAACGCCAGTAAACACACGCCCGAAATTTGCAGTCGTTTTGATTTAAACGTGTTAGTGCGTGACCTTGTGACATTGGTGCGCTATCAAATTTCCGAAAATCTCAATTTACAATTTGCAATGCCTGAAACATTGCCCGTTTGCTTACCTGAAAGCGGTTTGCGGCAAGCGTTGTTAAATTTGTTACTCAATGCCGCTGATGCGTTGGAAGGAAGAGCAGGGCAGATTTTAATTTCCGTGAATGCAACTCCTGATAATGTACAAATTCAAGTCCGCGACAACGGACACGGTTTCGCACAAGAATGGCTCGATTACGGCATTCGTCCGTTTCGCACCAGCCGTGAACGAGGTACGGGATTAGGTTTGGCAATGGTGCAACGATTTGTTAAACATAATCACGGTGTTTTGACATTAGACAATGATAACGGGGCAGTGGTAACGGTACTTTTGCCAAATCAATAACAGGGAACAAAGTAATGATAAAAACACTTTTAATAATTGAAGATGAAAAATTACTTGGCTCGGAATTGTCGCGCCATTATCGTCAAACGGGCTGGGAAGTTGTGTGGACAACAACGTTAAACGAGGCAAAAGAATTGTTAATGTCGAAAGCTATCGAACCGTTACTGATTTTATCGGATATGAATTTACCCGACGGTAACGCACTTGATTTGATGGAATCATTAAAAAAGCACGTCAACATTGCCGAATGGATATTTTTAACAGGATTTGGCAGCGTGCCAGATTCGGTGCGTGCGCTACGTTTAGGTGCGTACGATTTTTTAGAAAAACCGTGTGATTTGGATCGCCTTGATTTAGTTATGACTAGCGCGTCACGCAGTGCATCGATGCGTCGCCGTGTTATCGATCAAACCAAACAAGGTCATCGACGATATTCACCCGAAGCCTTTGTTGGCAAGAGTTCACAAGCACAAGCCGTTCGACAACTTTTGACAAAACTCACCAACGTACCATTTAGTGCGTTGATTATTGGCGGTGAAACGGGAACAGGCAAAGGACTGATTGCGCGAATTTTGCATTACGGCGGTTCGCGTGCCGCACAGCCAATGATTGAAGTAAATTGTGCGGCGTTACCGCGTGAACTTATAGAATCTGAATTGTTTGGACACGAAGCGGGGGCGTTTACAGGCGCGACAGGGCGTTATCGTGGTTTATTAGAACAAGCAGACGGCGGAACTTTATTCATGGACGAAATTGGCGAAATGCCGTTAGAGCTACAAGCCAAACTGTTAAAAGTGATTGATGATCACAAAGTTCGGCGACTGGGTAGCGAAAAAGAACTCAACGTCGATGTTCAAATTATCGCCGCGAGTAACCGAGATTTGGAAAGCATGGCGCAAGCAGGAACGTTTCGCCCTGATTTATATCATCGTTTAAATGTGTTTCGAGTGAATTTGCCGCCATTACGCGAGGCAGTAGATGATTTAGATGAACTCGTGCCACTATTTATTGCCGAATACAACGCGAAAGCAGGTCAGCACGTTAAACAAATTTCTGCCGAAGTGTGGCAAAAGCTCAAAGCACATGATTGGCGCGGCAATGTTCGCGAATTGCGAAATGTGATTGAACGCTGTGTTTTATTTGCAGACAGCTCAGAATTTCCAGTTCAATGGTTGCAAATTGGTAAATGTACTGAAAAGGCAACGGTTGACAATGCAACCATTCTCTTACCGCTTGATGGCAGCATGGCATTAGACGACATGGATAAATTTATTATTCAAACTACATTGGAACGTACAAATAACAATTTAGCCGCCGCAGCACGCGCATTGGGAACAACCCGCGAAACATTGCGTTATCGAGTGAAAAAATACTTTTAAAGTTTGTTTGCGAGTTGTTATGTACTGACTTTGTTAAATCAGTACATTTAAAACTGGGGTGTGAAATGTCGTTGTTTAACGTGCTTTGAAATCGCTGATTTCACTGGCTAATTGTTCACCATAACCAATGTAACCGCGTGGCGTTAAAGCGAGCAACTGGGCTTTGGCTTCAGCTGGAATGTCTAATGTTTCGACAAATTGACGTAATTGTTCAGGTGTAATGCGTTGACCGCGTGTTAATTCTTTCAATTTTTCATACGGCTTTTCGATGCCATAACGACGCATCACGGTTTGAATCGGTTCTGCCAAAACTTCCCAATTTGCGTTTAAATCATGATCAAGCACGTCAGCATTCAACTCTAATTTTGACACACCTTTTAACGTGGCTTGAATCGCAATGACAGTATGTGCCACGCCCACGCCAATGTTTCGCAATACGGTTGAATCGGTCAAATCACGTTGCCAACGTGAAACAGGTAATTTTTCTGCTAAAAAGGCAAACAACGCATTTGCCAAACCTAAATTGCCTTCTGAATTTTCAAAATCAATCGGATTAACTTTGTGTGGCATGGTTGAAGAACCCACTTCGCCCGCAATCGTGCGTTGTTTGAAATAGCCAAGCGAAATATAACCCCAAATATCACGATCAAAATCGAGCAAAATCGTATTGAAACGAGAAAGTGTGTGGAAAAATTCAGCAATGTAATCGTGTGGTTCAATTTGAGTTGTGTATGGGTTAAACGTTAAACCGAGTGATGTGACAAATTTTTCGGCAAATTTCGTCCAATACACTTCAGGATAGGCGACGGCGTGAGCGTTGTAATTACCCACCGCGCCATTGATTTTGCCAAGTAATTCAACTTTTTCGAGTTGGTATTTTTGACGATTCAAACGCGCCACAACGTTGGCAATTTCTTTGCCTACGGTTGTCGGTGTTGCCGATTGACCGTGTGTGCGTGACAACATCGGTTGCGATGCGGTGTCTAATGCGAGTTTGTGCAACGCGGAAATACACGTTTCAATTTGTTCTAAAATTACCGCTCGACCTGCTTTGAGCATCAGTGAGTAAGACAAATTATTGATGTCTTCGGACGTGCAAGCAAAATGAATAAATTCGCTGATTTTTTCGAGTTCAGCATTCCCTGTAATTTTTTCTTTTAAAAAGTATTCCACCGCTTTCACATCGTGATTGGTGGTTTTTTCAATGATTTTTACACGCTCTGCATCGGTTTCTGAAAATTGTGTGATGATGTTTTCAAGCCATTGATTTGCGCCGTCGCTAAAGGGAGAAACTTCGACAATTTCAGCTTGATTTGCTAAGGCTTGTAGCCATCGAATTTCAACTTGTACACGAAAACGAATCAAACCATATTCACTAAAAATTGGACGCAATACGTCAACTTTATCAGCGTAACGACCATCAATTGGGGAAAGTGCAGTTAAAGTTTTGAGTGTCATAAAAATTCCAGAAATAAAAAATAATTAAATATCTTAATAAGGTGTTGCATTAGTCTACTCGATTATTGTAAATAATTCCGTTGAACCGTTCATTTTAAAAACGTATCCACATATACTTAAAAGGGAAGCAAGCAACCATACTTGTGAATAACTTAAATTCAAACAAGAAAAGCATTTATGACTAATTACGAACAAAGCAAAAAAGCGCGGCACATTGCCGCTATTGTTTATTTAATATTTATGGCGTTTATTTTGGGAGGAACACTTTTGTCACAAAATGACAACGGGCAAAAATATGGAAATGACGTTAAAGATTTAAAAACTAAGGTAACATCATAAAATCCCACCGATTTACTCAACATTTGAACGCTTCCAAAACGAAGCAAATTTCCGTCCTCTAACTACTCAAAAATATGACTTATCCAATTGAACAAATCCGTGCTGATTTCCCAATTCTTAGCGAAAAAATTCGTAACAAACCGCTCGTTTATTTAGATAACGCCGCGAGTTGCCAAAAACCACAAGCAGTCATTGACAGCATTGTGAAACTTTACAGCCACGATTACGCCAACGTGCATCGAGGCGTTCATACGTTAAGCGTGCGTTCAACCGATTTATTTGAAGCGGCGCGTGAAAAAGTAAAAACGTTTATCAACGCGCAAAGTGAAAAAGAAATTATTTTTGTGCGTGGCGCGACGGACGCGATAAATTTGGTCGCGCAAACTTACGGCAAAGCCAATATCCACGCGGGTGACGAAATTATCATCACCGCAATGGAACATCACTCAAACATCGTGCCTTGGCAAATGCTTTGTGAAGAAAAAGGCGCGATTTTAAAAATTGCACCGATGAATTTTGACGGCGAATTGTTAATGCAAGAATTTGAAGCGTTGCTTAATCCAAAAACAAAACTCGTTTCTGTGGTTCAGATGTCAAACGCGCTGGGAACAATTAACCCTGTCGAAAAAATTATTGAACTCGCTCATGCGAAAAATATCCCCGTCTTACTTGATGGCGCACAAGCCATTCCGCATACGATCGTTGATGTGCAAGCGTTGGATTGTGATTTTTACGTCTTTTCAGGTCACAAACTTTACGCCCCAACTGGCGTTGGCGTTTTATACGGTAAAAAAGCGTTACTCGAAGCAATGCCGCCGTATCAAGGTGGTGGCGACATGATTCGCACCGTAACGTTTGAAAAAAGCACTTACGCAGGTTTGCCGCATAAATTTGAAGCGGGAACGCCAAGCATTGCCGAAGTGATTGGTTTAGGCTCTGCCATTGATTATTTGAACACGATTGGCATGGATAAAATCGCCGCGCATGAAGCTCAATTACTCACTTATGCAACGCAAGAAGCGTTAAAAATCGACGGTTTAAAAATCATCGGTGAAGCAAAAGAAAAAGGCGCGATTTTGTCTTTCACGCTAGGAAAAATTCACCCACATGATATTGGCACAATGCTTGACAGTTTAGGCATTGCCATTCGCGCTGGTCATCATTGTGCGATGCCTGTGATGGATTTTTACAAAGTACCTGCAACGGCTCGTGCGTCCTTTGCAATGTATAACACCAAGGCTGAAATTGATGTGTTAATTTCAGGAATTAAAAGTTTGATTGAGATGTTTGGCTAATGTTTGGAAATCTAAGCGATAACTGTCAAGAAATCGGAGATGTAAAAAGTGGCTTACAGTGATTTCACCTTAAAAAAAGTGGTGCAAGCATTTACGTTGACTTTATCAGAGAATGAAAATTTATTTGATGTTTGTGAAAGCGTTGAACCGAGCGCGTTTTTAATTGAAACACTCAATGAAAATGTGCCGTTAGCATTATCAATCAGCACAGAAAAAGCACGCTCTGAGTTAATCATCATCAATCTTTTTATCGAACTGAGAAAAAAATATGCTCACAAAATCAGTTTATTTTCAGGCGTGAAATTTGATGTTGATGCGTCAAAAAATTTAAACGGTTTTTGTGATTTCATTATTTCAAATTCGCCTGAACAACTTTTTATTGCCGCGCCAATTATCGCCGTCGTCGAAGCCAAAAATGAAAATATCATCAGCGGGTTAGGGCAATGTATCGCTGAAATGATTGCGGCACAGCAATTTAATGAGGAGGAAAAACAAGATATTCAAACCATTTACGGCATCGTGACAACAGGCAATGCCTGGAAATTTTTAAAACTTGTGAAACAAAATGTGTTCATTGATATGAAGGAATATCACATTGATAACACCGCTAAACTTTTAGGCATTCTTGCCGCCATGATTGAACAGAAGGCGTAAAATTTATGCCTCTCATTTTTCCACTTAACTAATAAAAAATTTATGTTTGAAGATTTACGCGAGTTATACCAAGAAGTCATTTTTGACCACAACCGCAACCCACGCAATTTTCGCGTCATGGAAAATTATGATCGCATGGTTGAAGGTTTCAACCCGCTTTGCGGCGACCGTTTAACGCTATTTTTGAAAATGGACGGGGATTTAATTACCGACGCAAGTTTTCAAGGTTCAGGTTGTGCCATTTCAACGGCTTCCGTTTCGCTCATGACCGAAATTGTCAAAGATAAAACAGAAGCTCAGGCTGATGCGTTATTTAAAACCTTTCATGAAATGACAACAGGAAAAGAAGAACACATCAATTTAGAAGCGGTTGGAAAACTCGCTGTTTTAGCGGGCGTGCGTGAATATCCTGCTCGCGTGAAATGTGCGACTTTAGCTTGGCACACGCTCGATGCCGCGCTCAAAAATGAACAACAATCCATTTCGACTGAATAATGTCGTATCAAAATCAACTCGCCGTGCTTTTTGAAAGTCGCGGCAATATTTCAAATTTTCAAGCACTCGCACAGCGTTTAAACGTTCCTCTTAGGCAATCAACCGATTCAAATTCCGAAGCGTTTTTTTTAACGTGGCGCGACGGGTGTTTGAAATTGCTCGATAAAGAATTGTTGAAAAAAGGCGGGTTAAGTGTTGATATTGAACCGCGAAATGGTGAGCAACGCTCATATCCCGCGCCAAAAGAAGGCACGTTTTCTCAAGCCATTGGACGCAAAACAAAAACCGTCATCGATGCCACAACAGGTTGGGCGCAAGACAGTTTATGTTTATTTCGCATGGGTTATGACGTGCGTTGCATTGAGCGTTCACCGTTAATGGCTGAATTGCTTGCCGATGGTTTTGAGCGTTTAGCGCGTGAATCGTGGGTGCAAAAATTAGAGCGTTCACCGCCGCTTTTAATGCGTGGCAACGCGATTGAGTTATTACAAAATTTAGAATCACCACCCGATTGCATTTATTTAGACCCAATGTTTCCGCCAAAGCGTAAAAAATCTGCGTTGAGCAAAAAATCAATGACGATTTTGCAAGAATTGGTCGGTGAAGATTTAGATAAAACGGAACTTTTTGCAGCCGCTTTTTCTGCAACAGCAAAACGTGTTGTTGTAAAAAGTCCAGATTATGCACAGCCATTAGGCGGCAAACCCAGCGAAAGTTTTGCGGGGAAATTGTTGCGTTACGATGTGTATTTGAAACATTAAAACATTTGGGGACAGTTATGAAATACACCATATTTACACCAAGAAACAAATTTATCGGGTGTTCAAAAATCGATGACAGTTGTTGCTTTGCCATCAATTTTACGCAAGCAGTCGAGTTTCAACACGAGGAACAAGAAAAGTATGCAGCTGAACTTTCACGAATAAACCATCAACTAACACTTCAAATTGCGGAAAAAGAAGCGTGGTTATCTGAATTCGTGCTTGTGAATCGTGAACGGGAATTTCAACATTCCGAAAAAGAAAAACGTGTCGCCGAATTTGTCATCGCAAATAAAGAGCTGTCGTTTCAAAATACCGAAAAAGAAAAGCGTGAGGCTGAACTTGTCATCGCAAATAAAGAGCTGTTATTTCAAAATGCTGAAAAAGATAAACGTGCTTCTGAGCTTCTGATTGCAAACGAAAATTATGCTGTGGCTCACGAGGAATATATCGCAACTCAAAATGAACTCCTTTTTCAAAGTTTTAAAAAAGAACAAGCTGAAATTGCCAATGACACTAAATCCTCGTTTTTAGCAAACATGAGCCACGAAATTCGCACACCGATGAATGCAATCATTGGACTTTCGCGGTTGGCAATGAACGAGGAAGTTTCTCCTAAAGTGGGCGATTATTTAGAAAAAATTTACAGTGCCTCGACTAATTTATTAAACATTGTTAACGAAATTTTAGATTTCTCGAAATTGGAGGCAAAAGGCTTTACTTTGGACTACAACAATTTTGATCTCGATACGATATTTGATAATGTCAAAAATCTGTTTGCCCATTACTCAGAAAATGGAAAAACCGTTGAAATTAAAATAGATATTGCGTCCGATGTACCGACAGAATTGGTTGGTGATTCAGGCAAATTACAGCAAATTTTAACCAATTTGTTGAGTAACGCTTTCAAGTTTACCGAAAAAGGTGAAATTCAGATTAGCGTTGCCGTTAAAACGCACAATCAACATAACGTTGAGTTACTTTTTACCGTATCGGATACGGGAATTGGAATGACGAAAAAGCAACTTGAAACCGTTTTTCAATCCTTCACACAAGCCGACACTTCGACGACACGTCAATATGGCGGAACGGGTTTAGGGCTATGTATTTGCAAACAATTTGTTGAGCTGATGGGCGGTGAAATTAGTGTCAAGAGCCGTTACCGCAAAGGCAGTTCTTTTGTTTTTAACATACCGTTAATTAGCGAAAAAAGCCTTGAATCGGATAAAAAATTAGACATACTTTTGCCAAAAATGCCAAAAATGCCAAAAATGCCAAAAATGCCAAAAATGCCACAATACGACGTGCGGCATATTTTGTTGGTTGACGACAATGAGATAAACAAAATGGTTGGAACGGAAATACTCACGTCGATGGGCTTGAAAGTTCAAACCGCAAATAACGGCAAAGAAGGTGTGACGAAAGCGTTGACAGAACATTTTGATTTGATTTTGATGGATATTCAAATGCCGATTATGGATGGTTT
>CAIRCR010000511.1 GCA_903877065.1 uncultured Pseudomonadota bacterium | reverse complement strand
TTTATAGGCAGTCTTTTCGCTGTGCGCGTTAATTTCTTGACCACCACTGCAAGCACCTAAAGTGGTGCAACTGAGCAACAACAAAACAAGCGGAAATTTTTTCATTACAAAAGTCTCGAATTAAATAATAAATGGGATTGATAACGCAAACGCAACAAACAACGTAAAATAGAGGTTTATTATAAACCTAAGCCATTTTTTTTATGCTGGAATTTATTTCTTTGCTCCGACAACGTTATCACGTTGTTTTGAATTCCAATTCTCATGATGCCGATTGTTATCAGCAAGCATTTGAACAGCTTACGTTAACGGAAGCTTTTTTTCAGAAAGGAAAATACAGCCAAACATTGCCGCTACAAATAGCAGTAATTGGTCCAACACAAGCGGGTAAAAGTTCGCTAGTAAATGTATTTTTACAATCAAACAAAGCAGGAGTCAGTCCATTAGCGGGCTATACGGTGCATCCGCAAGGTTTTTATCATTGTGTTGAGTTGGCGACTTGTCATCATTTAACGGATTATTTCGCACCATTTGTGCAAATATTACCCGAAAAACTGAGCAAAAATAGTTACGATTGTTACACGCTAACAAAAGCTGAAAATTCGTCTGCATATTTACCACCAGCAATCATTTGGGACACGCCAGATTTTGATTCGATTGATTCGGTTGTTTACCGCGAAGGCGTTTTAAAAACAATCGCGCTGGCTGATGTAATTATTTTAGTCGTCAGCAAAGAAAAATACGCCGATCAAACTGTTTGGGACACGTTAAAACTTATTGAACCTTTACGCCAACCGACTTTGATTTGTGTCAATAAATTAAGCGAAGGTTCAGAAGCGATAATTTTAGAATCTCTCAAAGAAAAATGGCACGATTATCGCAATGATAATTTCCCCGAAGTTATGCCGTTGCTGTATCAAAAAACCACACAATTACCCGAAATTTCAATGCCGCAACAGCGCGTATTGTTTGATTTAGTAAAAAAAGTACAGCGTGAAAAACATCAGCGACGCGAAGAAAAATTACTGCAAACCTATTGGCAAGAATGGACAAAACCGTTACGCGACGAGCATCTTGTGATGAAGGCGTGGCAACAACTTGTTGATGACGCGATTGAGCAGGCGTTGAGCAATTATCAGCGTGATTATTTAAACCACCCGCGCCATTACGAAACGTTTCAACAAGCCATTGCTGAATTATTGTTGTTACTGGAAATTCCAAGCGTGGCGAAAATCATGCTGATTGTGCGTAATCCATTCAAAAAATTGCGATATTTTTTCGGTCAAAATCGAGCAAATTTAGCGACAACAAGTCATGAAATGACGGTTTTAACACAAATGTTAAACCACACGCTCACCGAATTAGCACATGAATTACTCGATAAAAATACATCGTCATTATGGCGTGGTTTGAGTGAACAATTACGGCAAAACCGCCCTGCCCTTTTACAAGAATTTAATCTCGCTGCCGAAAACTATCATCAAAATTTTCAACAAGATGTTGAGCTTGCCGCGCAAGGGCTTTATCACAAATTAGAGGAACAGCCGTTAATGTTAAATACTTTACGCGCCTCTCGCATTACAGCAGATGCCGCCGTTGTTGTGCTAACCGTTTACGCGGGTGGACCAGGTCTGCATGATTTAGCGATTGCTCCTGCCATGTTGATGTTGACGAATTTTCTGACTGAAAGTGCGATTGGTGGTTATATGAAAAAAGTTGAAAACGATTTAAAAACACAGCAACTCGCCGCAGTGAAAGAACAAATTTTTACCGAACTCACGCAACGTTTACACGATTTGCCGCAACACATAAAAACCGAAACACATTTTGCAATTTCGCCCGAACAACTTCTCACCATCGAAACTAAATACGCTGAAAAACCGCATGGCTTACGACTACTCTGAATTATTGCAACGCACACAAAACTGGGTGCAACAGGCTCATGAATTGGGCTGGTTAAATCTCAGCTTACCCAATCTGCCCTCAAAAGAGGAAAATATTTATCCATCCTTTGGAGCGGAGCGTCCGTTAATTGTCGCGTTTTTGGGCGGCACGGGAGTGGGCAAAAGTTCGCTGCTCAATCGATTAGCGGGAAAAACGATTGCGAAATCTGGCGTGGCTCGTCCGACTTCAAAAGAAGTGACGCTTTTTCATCATCACGAAATGACGCTACCGCATTTACCATTGACAGATATTCGAGTTGCAAATCACGATGACGCGACACAAAAAAATATCGTGTGGCTTGATATGCCCGACTTTGACAGCACCGACACGCATAATAAAAAATTAGTGTTGAACTGGTTGCCGCATATTGATGTGTTAATTTACGTTGTCAGTCCTGAACGTTATCGTGACGAAAAAGCGTGGCAATTATTGCTGTCCCAAGGCGCAAGTCATGCATGGTTGTTTGTGATGAATCAATGGGATCGTGGGCAAATTGAACAAGCCGCAGATTTTGAAAAACAGTTAAAAATTGCTGGTTTTAATGCACCGATAATTTTTAAAACATCTTGCGTGCCTGAATCGCTTGAAACTGATGAATTTAAAGCCTTAGCCGAAACAATTACCTCGCTCGCAACGCAAAAAATTATTCAGCAATTAGAGCAACGTGGCGTTCAAATTCGCGTTCACGCATTGCAACAACAGCTTCAAAATTATTTAACGCAATTTGGCAGTGAAACCGCGTTGAAAAAATTACAATCGCATTGGTCGGCAAATTGGAAAAATACCGCAACGCAGTTACAACAGGGTTTTGCGTGGCGAATTCAACCGTTAGCAGAAAATTTCGCGCAACACACGAATGATTTATTGACCACAACGCAGTCGATTTCACTTTGGGATGATTGGGCGCAAACTCGTTTCGACGATGCGTTGAATGCGTTGGCAATTGACGCGCAAACGCTGGAATTACCGATTGCGCCGTTAGAAATGCAGCTTTTCGCCTTGCGTGAACACGCGCAAAAACAGTTGCATTCGCACGTTGAATTTCAAACGCGCCAAGCCTTAGCACAACGTGGAAATATAGTGCAACGTGCTTTGCTGAAATTGATGCGTGTGGCTGAAATTGTGTTGCCGTTGGCGGCGATGAGTTGGGTTGGGTTTCAAGTTTTTAACGGTTATTACGAAAGCAATCAAACACATGAACATTATTTGAACGGCGATTTTGCGATTCACAGCGCGTTGGTTTGTGGATTGGCGTGGCTGGTGCCGTTTTTTATTTTGAAGAAATGCCAGCCGTCTTTAGAAAAATGTGCGTTGCGCGGTTTGAATAAAGGGATTTCGCACGGATTGGCGTATTTGAATCAAGAAGTTAATGCGGCGATTGAGCAATTTCAAAAACAACGTGCAGCGCAATTGGAAACGGCGAATATGTTGCTATCATCATGCGAATCAATCACAAAAATACCTGTTGAAATTGAGCCGAATAGCGCGTTGGAACGAATGTTAATTCCTAAAAAATTATGAAAATCTTTAAATCGAAAAACAAAATTCCACTTAATCTGGTCATTTAAAAAATCATGCTTAATTTCAGAAACATCACGCTTCGACGCGGGACACGCGTTTTATTTTCAAACGCTTCTTTTACGTTGCATAACGGACAAAAAGTGGGTTTTACGGGCGCGAATGGCGCGGGTAAATCGAGTTTATTTGCGATGGTTAAAAACGAGCTGCACGCTGACGAAGGTGATTTTACGATGCCGCCGAATTTAGCGGTCGCCCACGTTGCTCAAGAAATGCCAGCCGTTGAATGTTCTGCGCTTGATTACGTGATGGACGGTGATGTTGAATTGCGCCAATTTCAACAACAATTAAACGTTGCTGAAGAAAATCACGACGGTTTAAAACAAGCTGAATTGCACGCGGCACTCGATGTCATTGGCGGTTACAGTGCAAATTCACGCGCCGCGCGATTGCTTGATGGGCTAGGTTTTACCGCGCCAAAAATGCAAAATTCCGTAAAATCATTTTCAGGCGGTTGGCGAATGCGCTTGAATTTGGCGCAAGCGTTAATGTGTCGTTCCGACGTTTTATTGCTTGACGAACCCACGAACCATTTGGATTTGGACGCGGTTTTGTGGCTGCAAGATTGGCTCGGACATTACGCGGGGACGCTGCTTTTAATTTCGCATGACCGCGATTTTTTAGACACAATTACCGATCACATTGTTCACATCGAACAAGGCAAAGCGGATATTTACACGGGAAATTATTCGGCATTTGAACGAATGCGAGCTGAAAAATTAGCGCAACAACAATCGTCTTATCAAAAACAACAACGTGAAATTGCACACATTCAAAGTTTCGTCACACGTTTCAAAGCGCAAGCTACAAAAGCGCGTCAAGCGCAAAGTCGAATTAAAGCGTTGGAAAGAATGGAATTGATTTCGATGGCGCACGTTGATTCGCCGTTTAATTTTACGTTTCCCGCGCCGAAAAAAATGCCGAATCCCTTGTTGACGCTCGATGATGTCACGATTGGTTACGAGCAAAAAACGATTTTGCCCCATATCAGTTTGAACATTGCAGCGGGTGACAGAATTGGCTTGCTGGGTTCAAATGGCGCGGGAAAATCGAGTTTGCTCAAAACCTTAGCGGGTGCCTTGCCGCCGTTACTGGGTAAACGGTTGGAAGCCGATGCGCTAAATATCGGTTATTTCGCACAACATCAACTCGAACAATTGAATTTAGACGAAAATCCGTTATGGCATTTTCAACAAATTGACAAACAAGCGACTGAAAAAGAGTTGCGTAATTTTTTAGGCGGATTTGATTTTTGTGGCGATAAAGTTGTTGAAGCGGTGAAGCCGTTTTCAGGTGGCGAAAAAGCGCGTCTGGTTTTGGCTTTATTGGTTTATAAAAATCCGAATTTATTGTTGCTTGACGAACCAACAAACCATTTGGATTTGGATATGTGCCATGCGCTCAGCGTGGCATTGCAAGACTTTCAAGGCGCAATAGTTGTCGTGTCGCACGATAGGCATTTACTGCGTTCTGTGACGGATACGTTATTGCTAGTGGCAGATGAAAAAGTTGTGCCGTTTGATGGCGATTTGGACGATTATCGGGCTTGGTTGACCGAACAAAAACGAAATAATGACGCGATAAATTCACCTGAAAAATCTGAAATTGTGTCGCGCAAAGATCAACGAAAACTCGATGCAGAGCGTCGGCAAAAACAAAAACCGTTGCTCGATGCGTTGAAAAAAGCCGAAGCCGCTGTCGAAAAATTTCACGCACAGCAACGTGATTTAGAAGCGCAACTCGCCGAACCAGACATTTACGAAGACAGTGAAAAAGCGAGATTACGATCTGTTTTAGATCGTAAAATACAAATCGATAAAAGTTTGGACGACGCGGAATTGACGTGGTTAGAGTTACAAGAACAAGTTGATGAATACAATTTTTAATGACGAAATTGCACGTCATTTTAAGAAAACCGTAAAATACCCTTTACAACGAAAAACTTCCTTTGATTACTGCCTAAATTTATGACTTTCTGGAAAATTTTCACCACCGCTTTTCTACTTCTTAACGTTGCTTGTTCGGCGAGTAATCCTGTGAAAGAAACGTCAGCACCCAAAAAAGATACTTTTGAAAGTTGGAACCGTGACGTGCTTTCATTTAACGAAGACTTGGACGCGGCAATTTTAAAACCTGTTGCCAAGGCTTATGTATCGGTGGCTCCAACATCGGTTACGAAAGGTATTACTAATTTTTTCAATAATATCGACGACATTGGCGTGACGGTAAACGATTTATTGCAATTCAAAATGACGCAAAGCGGCATGGATATTAGTCGTTTTGTTGTCAATACAACGGCTGGTGGTTTGGGCTTTTTCGATGTTGCCGACATGATTGATTTACCCAAACACAACGAAGACTTTGGACAAACACTGGGATTTTGGGGCGTTCCTGCTGGCGATTTTTTCATGTTGCCCTTTGTGGGTTCGAGTTCGCCGCGTGAAGTCGTCGGTTTATTAGGCGATACATTGTTAAATCCGTTTAGTTACACGTTTCTATTCGGTGGCGGAATTGCTGTTACTGCTGCAACGACAGGCGTTAACGCATTGGATGCAACGAATACGCGTGCAAATTTAATGGGAACTGAAAAGCTGGTGAATGAAGCGGCAACGGATCGCTATCAATTTATCAAAAATGCTTATCAGCAACGCCGTGAATATCTCGTTCACGATGGTAACGTTCCTAACGAAGACGATATTGATTTACTTGATGAAGAAGAGTTATCAACACCCGCGCCTACACCTAAAACTTCGCCGACTAAATCAAATTCTCCAGCAGCAAAATTGCCACAGCTTCCAAAATCTAAAACGGGCGGTTTACCGCCCGTTATCAATAATTCACATCGTTTTTTAGAATTGAGTGCGCCTAAATGATCCCTTTTTTCCGTTTTAAATTTACTGTTTTATTATTCTTATTGTTTTCATTTAGTCCTTTCACTCACAGCTCGGACGCGCATTTTTTAGTTTTAAATTATCACGATATTATTGATGAAGAAGACGTTGTTGCACCGTTTGACCGAATGGAAGTTAACAAACATTTTTTAGAAGATGCTTTTGTTTGGCTGAAAAAAAATAATTATAGCGTTGTCAGTGTTCAAGCGGTTTTAGATGCGGCGGCGGGTAAAACATCATTGCCCGATAAATCGGTTTTATTAACCTTTGACGATGGTTATTTGAGTTTTTACACCAAAGTTTTTCCACTGCTGAAAAAATATCATTACCCTGCAACGGTCGCATTAGTTGGAACATGGATGGACGGACACGTTACCGCTGACGATCCAGGCAAACCGTTAATGAATTGGGAGCAAGTCCGCGAAGTTGCGAAATCAGGCTTAGTTGAAATTGCCTCACATACTTACGATTTACACAATGGCATTGTTGCTAATCCACAAGGCAACACGCAAGCCGCCGCCATTACTCGCTTGTACGATGATCCGATGTTGATTTACGAAAATGATGAGCAATATCGTATTCGGATTCGCGCCGCTATGTTTAAAAGTTCCGAATTCATTTTTCAACACGCAGGCATTCGTCCGCGAGTCCTTGTTTGGCCTTACGGCGAATATAACGAAACTGCCGTTGCGGCGGCAAAAGAAGCGGGTTTTTCAATCACAACGGGATTGGTTGATGGTTTTAATACGTTGGCGGATTTAGACGTTTTGCGTCGTTTAATTATCGTTGATGATCCAAAGGTTGAAAAATTTGCCGAAATGATGGCGGGGTTGCGAAAAAACTTGCCGTTGCGCGTTGCACACGTTGATATGGATTATTTATACGATAAAGATACCGAACAAACTGAAAAAAATATCGGGTTGCTTATTCAACGCATCAAAGATATGCACATTAGCACCGTTTATTTACAGGCTTACGCCGACCCTGACGGTGACGGCAATGCCGAAGCGTTATATTTCCCTAATCGGCATTTACCTGTTCGACAAGATTTGTTTAATCGCGTTGCGTGGCAATTGAAAAAACGCGCTGCGGTTCGTGTTTATGCGTGGTTGCCGATTATGGCTTATCAAAGTAATGGCATAAATAAATCATGGTATGTTCAGGAATGGAAAGAAGGTAAAGCACAAGAAGCCAGCCACATTTATAAACGACTTTCACCTTTTAACGAGGAAGCGCGTCAATTTGTTGCAGAAATTTATGAAGATTTAGGTAAGTATTGCAATTTTGACGGCATACTTTTTCATGATGACGGTATTTTGTCTGATTTTGAAGATGCTTCGCCGACTGCTTTGGCTTATGGCAAACAAGTTTGGGGGATTTCAGACGATGTGAATAAATTGCGAGCAACCAGTAAAAGCCGTTTGGAATGGGCAAAACATAAAACGGAATTGATTGGGCAATTCACCGACGAATTAACAAATCGTGTTCGTTTTTATCGTCCGTATATTAAAACATCTCGAAATTTTTACACACTGCCTTTGCTTGAACCCTACAGCGAAGAATGGTTTGCACAATCGTTTAAATCGTTTTTAGCACACTACGATTACGTTGCAATTGAAGCCATGCCGTTTATGGAAGAAGCGAAAAATCCAAATCAATGGCTCACGAATTTAGTGAAAGCCACTGCAAAAGAACCCGATGGCTTGAAAAAAATGGTGTTTGAGTTGCAAGCTGTAAATTGGAAAAATCAACAAAAAATTCCCAGCGAAGTGTTTGTCGAGCAATTGAATTTGTTAAAAAAATTGGGCGCACAACACATTGGCTATTATCCCGACAACGTGTACGAAGATCAGCCACGTTTAGAGGATTTAAAACAACATTTTTCTTTGCCAGAGTTGCAATAACATGATTTTTTATTCGGAATTAGTAAACCAGTGGCACATTTTTATGGCGTGGTGGTTGCCAATTGATAAAACAATTGAAGAGTTTGTTTATTATTACCCGCTTTTCATGGCTTACGTTTGGATGTTTGGCGCAATTATTTTTTGTTTGCGTTACGAATGGCACAAGCCCAAATTGCCGTTTGAAAAGTGTGACAATTGTCCTGCCGTTTCAATTTTAATTCCTTGTTACAACGAAGGCGAAAACGTCCGTGAAACCATTGGAATTTTGCAAAAACAGCAATATTCAAATTTTGAAATTATCGCCATCAATGATGGCAGTAAAGATAACACACTTGAAATTTTGCACGAACTCGCCGAGAAATATGACAATTTGCGCGTGGTGAATTTGGCAACTAATCAAGGTAAAGCAATGGGATTGCGAACGGCGGCAATGCTTGCGAACAGTGAAATTTTGGTTTGCATTGATGGTGATGCGTTATTGTCACCTGATGCGGTAGGCTGGATGGTTCGTCATTTTATTGAAAATCCCAACGTTGGCGCAGTTACGGGAAATCCGCGTATTCGTAACCGTTCAACCTTGCTTGGACGCATTCAAGTTGGTGAGTTTTCGGCAATTGTGGGCATGATTAAACGAGCGCAACGCTCTTACGGCAAAGTGTTTACCGTTTCAGGTGTGATTGCGGCATTTCGCAAAACAGCGTTGCACAATGTCGGCTATTGGAGCAACGACATGATTACCGAAGACATTGATATCAGTTGGAAATTACAGCTTGCGGGTTGGACAATTCGTTTTGAGCCGAATGCGTTGTGTTGGGTTTTGATGCCTGAAACATTAAACGGGTTGTGGAAACAGCGTGTACGTTGGTCGCAAGGCGGCAGTGAAGTTTTGTTGCGTTATTTTGGTGATTTATTTCGCTGGTCGTCACGCGGAATGTGGTTACTTTACGGAGAATGTTTGATTAGTGTGACGTGGGCATTTTTAATTTTGCTGCATTTGTTGTTTGTGCCGATGGAATTTTTAACATCAACGGCAAATGAATCGTTGCACGATTTAAGTCCGAGCTGGACGAGTATGTTACTTAGCGTGACGTGTTTGTTGCAATTTGGCGTGAGTTTGGCAATTGATTCGCGCTATGAATCACAAACAGGTGGTGTGGGACGTTATTACTATTGGATGGTTTGGTATCCGATTGTTTATTGGCTGATGAACGTCGGAACAACGATTGTCGGCACGATTCGCGCTGTCAAGAAAAAGCGCGGACAACGTGCTGTTTGGGTGACTGTTGATAGAGGGTTGCGGTAAATTGATTGAGTTGCGATGACCTAAAAAAGCCCCGCACTTTTAATCATATCTGTGCTGCCACCGCCTCTTACCAACCGAATGTCATGGAGAAAGAATCTACCGCTGTAGCTTGAACTTCCGTTGCCAAAGCCAACATACCAGGCATAGTGATGATAGTTGGAGCTAAGTGCAGAAGACCAAAACCAATTGCTCGGCGTGTTGGGAAATACCGTCAAGTTAATTGAAGGTTCAACGCACTGCTTTTCGATGATAGATAATAACTCTTTTACGCTAGGGACTCGCCAATCGATATACCCAGCAAAGCCACCGCTATCATTGACAGCTTTAGCTTGTTTTAACGCTTGCTTCCATGTGTACGTTGTCGCATTGCCAGAGTTGCAATTTGTACCACTCAGCCCTTCTCGACATCTTTTCCACATTAAATTTGTTTGGGTGTCAATAACAGTGCCGTTGTTATTTACCATAAAACGACTTGTAGGTGTTGTAGCAGGAATACGGTCTGTTTGACAGCTTTGTGCCGCAACAATAATCGGAGAAAAACTCAAAACTAATAACGTTAATGTTTTTGTGAAATAAGACATAATTCAATTCTTAACAGTTCTAAGGGTTTGTGTGCTTGCTAATCTTAGGATTTAGTCATAAATAACGTCCCGATTTGAATTTTTAGCAATCACGGAAAGTTGATGTTTATAGGTTTATTCAAAACTTACTCAATAAAAAGGAAAATTTATTTACTGCCGTATTTTTTAGTCAGATATACCCTCATCGACATAAATGGCTTCTAATGTTTTAGGGCTTTCACGGTGATTGACGAAATAACTGTTTCCTGCAATTTTTTTTGCCATTTTTTTCGATTGTGATGCCAAATCTGCAATGTCAACGTGAGAGTGACAATGACCGATAGTTGTTGGCGAAACTAAGCCAACGGATAAACTGGTCATCGGGAAAAAGCATTTTTCACCCGTGCGGCTTTCAGCCCGAATACCACCAGCAGCAGCATCGGCTGGCGTGTAATAACTTGGCACTAATTTTTCAAAAGTATCCAAAATTAGCTGAGTACGCTCCAGCCAATCCTCTCCCGTAAAAATAACAAGAAAATCGTCACCACCAATATGACCCACTCGTCCACTCTCAGCGGGAACGCATTCTGCTAATGTCAATGCAACAGCCTTAATAATGTCGTCCCCAGCACTGTAGCTGTAAATATCGTTAAAGGGTTTAAAATTGTCTAAATCAAAATAACCAAAAGCAAATGGTGTTTTTCTGGCGATAAATTGATCAACCTGTTCATTCATCGGTACGCTACCTGGCAACAATGTCAACGGATTAGCGTGTTTAGCGTTATTGATTTGTTGCTCGGTAATTTTTGCTAATAATGCCAAAATCGTCGCAACACCAACATATTTTTTGTCAGAATCGCGGGTAACAATAAACGCCTGTTCGTGCCGCGTGCTAGAAGTCAATTGTTGACTGACTGATTCAATTGAGGTGTTGAGATCAACACTTAGCGGCAT
>CAIRCR010000510.1 GCA_903877065.1 uncultured Pseudomonadota bacterium | reverse complement strand
GTTGTTGATATGCTATCTTTTAGTTCTTCCTCTAAATCGTTAAATGCTAAATCAATTTGTTCAGGCGTGCGGCATTCTTGATAGATTCGAGCAATCCTTTTTTCAAAATCAACACCGCTTTCGATACTGCCTAATACTTCATCACTCGCGCCAAAAACGCCGTCAAATAACTTGAATTTAATATTGAGTAATTCATAAACTCGTTGGTCAGCGGCATTGGCTTTGTTGAGAAAATTTACAACAACGACATCAAATTTTTGTCCGTAACGGTGACAACGCCCGATACGCTGTTCAATGCGTTGCGGATTCCAAGGCAAATCGTAGTTAATAATGAGTGAGCAGAATTGCAGGTTAATTCCTTCTGCGGCGGCTTCTGTGGCAATCATCACCGTTGCTTCTTCTCTGAAATAATCCACCAACGCAGCACGCATATCAGCGGTGCGTGAACTGGTTACTTTGTCAGTGTCTTTGTAACGTTTAACCCATGCTTGATAAATGGCTTGCGAATTTTTATCGGTATTCGTGCCGTTGAATAAAACGACTTTGCCTTCGTAGCCTTGTGTTTCGAGTAGATTCCGTAAGTATTCTTGCGTGCGGCGACTTTCGGTAAAGATAATGGCTTTCTTCGCGGCACTTGTTCGCTCTAATTCAGTAAAGCCTTTTTCAAGGGCTTTGGATAACATCTCACCTTTTGAATTTAGCTGTATGGATTCAGCCAGCACAGAAACTTCTTTCAGTGAAGCCATTTCTAAACGAATGTTGGCTATGTCGAAATCGGTATAAATTTTTTCTTTTTTTGCGTCTGATTCGTCCGCATCATCGTATTCATCGGCTACGGCTAATTCATCATAAGTGTCGTAATCGTCAAATAAATCGAGTGATACGGTATCTTTGGGATTATTGGAAGTGACAATGTTTTCTAACTTATCGGCTAATTTTGCCAACGTTCCCGATATGGCATAAGTAGAAGAAGCCAGCAAACGTCGTAACATCAATGTCATCAATTGCCGTTGACTGGCTGGCAAGGCATAAAGATTATCGGTTTGTAAATAATCCGAAACTAATTCGTACAAACGCTGTTCGTCTTGCGATGGATAAAATTCTTCAACTAAGGCAATGCGATTTGTGTAACGGATATATTCCAATACTTGCCGCCGCAATGTGCGTTTGCAAATGGGCTTTAATCGTTCTTTTAATTCGTTGAATTGTTCAGGCGTGGCATTGCTATTAACGCGGCTGTATTGCGATTTAAAACTTTTCAAATCACCAAAAGCGTAATCATCAATGATGCTCACTAAGCCATACAGTTCAAGCAAACTATTTTGTAGCGGCGTAGCAGTAAGTAAAATTTTAGGAGCGTCTTCCAATGATTCTTTAATCGACCGTGCGATTTTGTTCGATTTTTTATACACATTTCTCAAACGGTGTGCTTCATCGATAACGCGCAAATACGGTTCTTTCGATTTGGCGAATTGGTACGAACAAAGCACAATTTCAGATTGATTGAACGGATTTAAATTCCCTGACTTAATGAAATCGTTAAATGATTTTGCTTCTAATATCGTCGATGACAGAAAAAATTTATCTTGCAACTCTTGCGACCATTGTTTGCGAAGACTGGCTGGCGTGATGATTAAAATTTTACGTTTGCGTTCCGCCCATTTTTGAGAAATGACTAATCCCGCTTCGATTGTTTTACCCAACCCTACCTCGTCTGCCAAAATTGCCCCCTTGGATAAAGGTGAGCGAAATGCAAACAAAGCCGCTTCAACTTGATGTGGATTTAAATCAACTTGAGCATCGACTAATGTTGATGCGAGTTTTTGCATACTGTCAGAAGCATTTCGTTTCGTGAGTTCGTAAGCAAAGTATTTTGCGTGGTAGGGAGTAAGTTGCATAAGTATTCTTAATCGTTTTATAAATCAATTTATTATAGTGCCTAATAACTTGATAGAACTTGAGATTTGACTTTATTTTAATTCTATTTAAAAGTTATTTTAACGTTAATCTAAGGCTAATTTCTCATGAATAGCTTCGAGCAACCATGTATGTCTTGGTGGTGGTATAGCCCGTTTTTTACGCGATTCATCAATGCGTTTTATTAACTCGGCATCTAAACGCAACTGTAAATTCTTCTTTTCTGGTTCGCTGATTGCTGGTTCATTTGTGATTGCTACAGAACCACCTTTTTCAATGACCGATTGTATTTTATCTTCTGATACGGTCACTGGATTGGGTTTTCGACTGATTGCCATTTTCACTCCAAAATAATGTTTTTATAATTCTTATTTAAC
>CAIRCR010000509.1 GCA_903877065.1 uncultured Pseudomonadota bacterium | reverse complement strand
TTTTTCCACCTGTTTTAGGATTTACATAGTCAACTTTAATATAGAATCCATCTGTACCTAAGCCCTTTACTTTATCGCCCGAGATAACAAACTTATCTGTTTTACATTCTTCAGATGGTATGGAATAAAAATAAGCACGTTTTTTATTACCTAGAATCTTAAATGAAGAAATTTCTTCTGTAATGTCACTAATTTCATACTGCGGATTATCGTTACGTTCTTTTTTGATGAAGTCATCAAGATTACACTTGTCAGCAAATGAACTTGTGCTAAAAACCAAACTCGCTACGACTAAAACTAACTTTTTCATAAATTTTTCTCTGTTGATTTAAAAAAGACTCAAAACGTTAAATTTTGAGCCTTTATGATTCTGAAAAAGCTACTTCAACCCAGCCAAAACCTTTGCCACCGTTTCCCCCATCGCCGACGGCGTTGGGCTAATCGTTACGCCTAAATCCCGCAACATAGCGACTTTCTCCGCCGCACTTTCCCCCGCAGACGAAATAATTGCCCCCGCGTGACCCATTCGACGACCTTCTGGCGCGGTCAAACCTGCAATGTACGCAATCACGGGTTTTTTCATGTTTTCTTTAGCGAACATTCCCGCATCGACTTCTTGCGGGCCCCCTATTTCACCAATCATCAAAATAACTTTGGTTTCGTCGTCTTGCTCGAATTGTTCAAAAATATCACGGTGCGAACTGCCGTTAATCGGGTCGCCACCAATGCCCACAGACGTTGAAATACCAATGCCTAAACGTTTCATTTGGTCGGCGGCTTCATAACCCAACGTGCCTGAACGTCCAACAACACCCACGTTGCCACGCATATAAATATGACCTGGCATAATGCCGAGCATTGAACGCTCAGGGCTAATGGTTCCCGCGCAATTAGGTCCTGTTAAAACCATACGTTTTTCGACAGGAAAACGACGTAAATAACTTTTTACAGTCATCATGTCTTGGGTCGGAATGCCGTCGGTAATCGCGACGCAGTATTTAATTCCCGCGTCGGCCGCTTCCATAATCGAATCAGCGGCAAAGGCTGGCGGCACGAAAATAATGCTCGCTTCTGCCCCTGCTAATTCAACGGCTTCTTTTACAGTGTTGAAAACGGGACGATCTAAATGCCGTTGTCCGCCTTTGCCTGGTGTTACGCCGCCGACTACGTTTGAACCGTAGTTAATCATATCTTGTGCGTGGAACGTGCCGATTTTGCCCGTAAAACCTTGAACAATAATTTTTGTGGTTTCGTTAATAAAAATTGCCATGTGTTTATGCTCCTTGATTTGCGACAACTTGATTGCGTGCGGCAACCGCTTTTTCGGCGGCTTCGGCTAACGTTTCAGCGGTGATAATGGGTAAACCGCTTTCGGCGATAATCCGACGACCTTCTTCGACATTTGTGCCTGACAAACGCACAATCAACGGCACTTTCATGTCGATTTTTCTGACTGCTTGCACCACGCCTTCGGCAATCCAATCGCAACGGTTAATCCCTGCGAAAATGTTGACCAACATCGCTTTGACATTCGTATCGGCTAACACCAAACGGAACGCTTTTTCAGTCCGTTCTGCCGATGCGCCACCGCCAACATCCAAGAAATTTGCAGGTTCACCACCCGCCAATTTAATCATATCCATCGTTGCCATCGCCAACCCCGCACCGTTAATCATGCAACCGATGTCACCGTCTAAACCAACGTAACTCAAACCACGATCCGCCGCTGCTGTTTCGCGTGGATCTTCTTGAGTTTTATCACGCAATTCAGCGATTTTTTGACGACGGAATAACGCATTTTCATCAAAGTCCATTTTTGCATCAAGCGCAATCAATTCGCCGCTTTTCGTGATAACTAAAGGATTTATTTCAAGCATATTCGCATCTAAATCACGCAACGCACGATAACAACCTTTGATCGTTTTAACCGCGTGGCTCATCAATGTTGAATCCAAACCTAAGGCAAACGCCATTTCACGCGCTTGAAAGTCTTGCAAACCAACGGCAGGTTCAATTTCAATTTTTTTAATTGCATCGGGATTTGTTATTGCTGTGTCTTCGATTTCCACGCCGCCTTGTTGCGAGCCAATCATGACAATTTTTTCAGAAGTGCGGTCAACCAAAAAACAAAAATATAATTCTTTGGCAATGTCAGTTCCCGCTTCAATGTATAAACGGTTGCACACTTTTCCTGCCGCGCCTGTTTGATGTGTGACTAATTTTTTGCCAAGTAATGCTTCGGCGGCTTTTTCGACTTCATCGTGCGTTTTGCAAATTTTAATACCGCCTGCTTTACCGCGTGCGCCAGAATGAATTTGGGCTTTTACAACCCAAACATTGCCGCCGATTTCTCTAGCACGTTGCACGGCATCTTCTGGGCTGTAAGCTAAACCGCCCTCAGCGATTTTTACGCCGTAGCCGCTTAATAATTCTTTGGCTTGATATTCATGAATATCCATTTAATTTTCCTATTGTGTTGAAATAATTACTGGTATAACAAAGACGCATTATAAATGCCTTCTAAACTACTTTGGAGAATGACATGACAATTGAAATGGTGAGTAGCATTTTGGGGTGGACAACTGTTCTAAACATGAGCATTTTGACTTTGTGGTTTTTGCTGTTCA
>CAIRCR010000508.1 GCA_903877065.1 uncultured Pseudomonadota bacterium | reverse complement strand
TTATAAATATTTTACTTAAGGAGAAACGATCAATCATTTATTTTTCTTATTTTAAATCAATTGCTTGTATGTGTTTTTATCAATATTAACGTAAATATCGCAAAATAAAGTTATGCACAGAGTTATGCACAGATTTTGCTGAGTTATGCACAGATTTTGAAAGGTTATACACAGAGTTATGCACAGACAAATCAGTTTTAAGCTTCGTGTAAAAATACATTATAGAATCAAATATTTAGATGGAAAATAGTTTTAAGTAAAAAGGATAAGCTATTGATTTACATGCTTTAAAATTTAAAATTTATTTTTAAATTTCGATAAAAATATTTTTTCATTGACCGCACTGATTGCGACTTACGATGACAAAATTCGTATCAAATTGACATAATCTTCTGATAATTGCAGGTCAATTTTTTTCAAATCCTCAATTTTTTTACAGGCACTTATCACCGTCGTGTGATTTCGACCACCAAACGCAGCACCAATTTCGGGAAAACTGTGTGGCGTTAATTCTCGTGCTAAACACATTGCTATTTGTCGCGGTCTAGCTATCGTTTGCACCCTACTTTCGGTGAGTAATTCATTTATTTTTAAATTAAAATATTCTGAAACGATTTGCTGAATCCCTTCAATACTTATGATTTTTTCTTGTAACGTGACTAAATCTTGCAATACGTCTTTCGTGAAATCGAGTGTAATCGGTTCGCCAGTATACTCTGCATTTGCAATCAATCGCCGCAATGCACCCTCCAAATCACGCACGTTAAACGGCATTCGTTTAGCGATAAAAAATACGACATCATCTGGTAAATAAATCTGTGCAAGTAAGGCTTTTTTCATCAAAATTGCGGTACGAGTTTCCATGTCAGGTGGTTCAATTGATGCTGGTAGACCGTAACTAAAGCGTGACTTTAAACGCTCCTCAAGCCCTGCGATTTCTTTTGGATATTTATCACAAGTCAATACGATTTGATGTTTTTGTTCAATCAGATTATTGAATGTATGAAAAAATTCTTCTTGGGAACGATCTTTGCCTGCCAAAAATTGAATATCGTCAATCAATAATACGTCGATAGTGCGATAAAATTCTTTGAAATGGTGAATAGCGTTCTGTTGTAAGGCTTTTACCATGTGTTGAACAAATCGCTCGGCGTGTAAATAAACAATTTTTGCATCGGGATTTTGCGCTAAAACTGAATTACCAATGGCCTGCATCATGTGGGTTTTGCCTAATCCAGCACTGCCGTAAATAAGCAACGGATTGTAGGCATTGCCACTATTTTCGGCGACTTTTAACGCTGCCGCGAGAGCGAATTGGTTAGATTTTCCTTCGACAAAATTTTCAAAAGTAAATTTTTTATTCAGTGTATTTTGAAAATTTTTCGTGGCAATGGTGATGTCAGCGGGTTCGCTTGAAATTACGGGCGATAAGGTGTGTCGCTTAGAACCCACATCTAAAACGAGAGTTAATTTTCCATTAGAAAATTCTGTGACTGCTTCGTTTATTTTAGTAACGTGGTGTTTTTTAACCCAGTCTAAAACAAAACGATTTGGTGCAAGCAAATGTAATTTTCCTTCTGTTTCAATGGCTTGAAGTGGGCGTATCCATGTATTGAAATCGGTGCTAGGCACTTCGTTTTCGAGTTTAGAAAGACAAATATTCCAGAGTGAATTCATTTAAAATTTTTAGAAGAGCTAAGTGTGCGAGGCACAAAACACGATATATTGAGAGGGTGATTTACAGCAGAGCAATTATGAATCAAAAAACAACAGCATAATTGACACAGACGTGGCTTTATTCTATCATCCTCGAACTATTTTATCTGCTTTTGTTAATCTCAATTAGGCTATAACCGCAATGAAAAGAACCTACCAACCCAGTAAATTAAAACGTGCTAGAACCCACGGTTTCCGAGCTAGAATGGCAACTCGTAACGGTCGCAAGGTCGTTAATGCACGTCGTGCAAAAGGTCGTGCTAAATTAACCACAAGCGGTTAATTGACTAATTTTGGTGACGAAAACAGACTTTAGTTTTCCACAGCAAATTAGGCTAAAAAAAACCAGCGATTATAAGAAAGTTTTTACCAATCCGATGAAATCCAGTGACACTTATTTCACGTTACTGGCGGTAAAAAATGATCTTGAGTACCCACGAATCGGATTAGTGGTTGCTAAAAAAAATATAAGAAAGGCCGTAAACCGTAACCTAATTAAGCGTATTATTCGGGACAATTTTCGCAGGCATCGCCACTCAATAACAAACATCGATATTGTGGTTTTAGCTCGCAGAGAAACCCTGGATGCTTCACCTTCATTACTTAAAAAGTCATTGGAAAAGCATTGGCTTAGACTGGTTAACCGATGCAATTCATACTTACCGCACTTATAAAATTTTACAGATATTTTATCAGCCCAGCTCTCGGGAACGTATGTCGTTTTTATCCCAGTTGCTCTAAATATGCTTTAGATGCGATCGAGTGCCACGGCAGCGTTACGGGGTCTTATCTCACTCTAAAAAGATTAGCGAAATGTCATCCGTTCCACGAAGGCGGCATTGATCCTGTCCCAGAAAAAATCGGTAAATAAAAAAATGGACAATATAAGATTTGTACTCATCGTTACGTTTGCAATGCTCGTGTTTATGTTAGAACAAGCATGGCAAGCCGATTATGCTCCAAAACCCGCTATTCAAGCTGTTGTTGAAAACGTAAATGCCCGTGACGATTTACCTGCTAACTCAGCCCAATCCACTGCCGCTGTTCCTGTTGTAGCAACTAAATCTAGCGCGAAAATAATTAAAGTCACCACCGACGTATTAGATTTAGAAATCAATACAGAAGGCGGCACGATTCAAAATCTTGACTTGCTGGCCTATTCTGTCGAAAAAGAAAATACGACTATAAATAAACTGCGTGGAATGTTGGGTTTTGCGATTCCTGAAATCAATAATGCACCTGTACGAATTTTTAACGGAGACGTTGAGCAATTATTTGTCGCTCAAAGTGGTTTAATTACAAGTGCTGGTTCAGTTGAAGCCGCAAATCACCACAGTATTTTTAGTACGAAACAAGATGTTTATGTTTTAACCGCAGGACAAGACACTTTAACCGTGCCATTAACATGGTCGGATGCAAACGGCTTACAAGTGACCAAAACGTTCATATTGAAACGCGGTAGTTATGAAATTGATTTAGCTCAAAATGTTAAAAATGGCTCTGCTACGCAGTGGACGGGTCGTCAATACAGTCAATTACTTAAAACGCCAAATACTGAAAATCAAGGTGGAATGCTCACAAGCGGAATGCGTGCTTACGATGGCGGTGTGATTTACACCGAAGCGAACAAATATCAAAAAATCGATTTCGATGAGATGCACGATAAAAATCTCGATGTAGCAAGCATTGGTGGCTGGACAGCAATGATTCAACATTATTTTGCGTCAGCGTGGGTGCCACCAGCAGATCAAGAAAATCATTTTTACAGCAAAGAATTAAAACTTGGTCAATATCTGATTGGCACTTATTCGCCAGCAGTTACCGTTGCTGCGAATGCTGAAGCTAATTTTGCGGCGAAACTTTTTGCGGGACCAAAAATTCAACCAATGATGGAAGAAACCGCCACAGGCTTGGAATTAACCGTTGATTACAGTGTATTAACATTCATTGGCAAGCCCATTTATTGGTTACTCAATCAAATTCATGACTTGGTTGGAAATTGGGGGGTATCAATCATTGGCGTGACGTTTGTTATTAAACTTATTTTCTTTCCATTGTCTCAAGCCAGCTTTAAATCGATGGCGAGAATGCGAAAAATTCAACCACGCTTGAAAGAATTGCAAGACCGTTTCAAAGATGATCGTCCTCGTTTTAATACCGAAATGATGGCGATGTACAAAAAAGAAAAAGTAAATCCATTGGGTGGTTGTTTACCTATTTTGATTCAAATTCCTGTTTTCATGGCGTTATATTGGGTATTGAGCGAAACGGTTGAATTTCGTCAAGCTCCATTTTTGTTGTGGATTCAAGATTTATCGATTCAAGATCCGTTCTTTGTGTTACCTGTGATTATGGGCATTAGCATGAAGATTCAACAAAGTTTGAATCCTGCGCCGATTGACCCGATTCAAGCCAAAGTTATGAAAATGTTCCCGATTATTTTCACGGTATTTTTCTTATTTTTCCCCGCAGGTTTAGTGCTTTACTGGGTTATCAACAATACGCTGTCGATTCTGCAACAGTCTTACATCACTAAACAAATCGAAAACACGAAGTAATGCACATCCCCCCTGCCCTCCTCCTTCAAAGGGCGGAGACCATCGCGGCACAGGCGACACCGTCAGGTAATGGTGGTGTCGGTATCATTCGGATTTCTGGAACGCTAGTTTTGGAAATTGCGTCAAAATTACTTTCAAAATCGCTTTCACCTCGCACAGCCGTTTATTCCTCTTTTCTTGATGAATTTGGCGAAACGATTGATTCAGGCGTAGCCATCTATTTTAAAAGCCCAAATTCCTACACAGGTGAAGACGTTTTAGAACTTCAAGGTCACGGCGGTGCGGTTGTTTTAGATATGTTGTTACGACGTGTTTTAGCGTTGGGAGCAAGATTGGCGAGAGCTGGCGAATTTACCGAACGCGCTTTTTTAAATAACAAACTTGATTTGGCGCAAGCCGAAGCGGTTGCTGATTTAATCAATAGCAGTACGGAACAATCGGTGCGTTCAGCACAAAAATCGATGCAAGGCGTTTTTTCACAGCAAATTCAAGAATTAGTCCAAGAGCTGATCGAACTGCGTGTTTACGTTGAAGCGGCGATTGATTTTGTAGACGAAGAAATTGATTTTTTAAGTGATGGTGTCGTTGAGCGACGATTACAAACGTTGTTGAAACGAATTGAGGAAATTCAGGCGATAGCACAACAAGGGCGTTTATTGCGTGATGGCATGACGCTGGTTTTAGCGGGTAAACCAAATGCGGGAAAATCGAGTTTATTAAATGCACTGGCAGGACACGATGCGGCAATTGTGACTGACATTGCAGGGACAACTCGTGATGTGTTGCGTGAGCGTATTCAATTAGACGGAATGCCGTTACACATCATTGATACTGCGGGTTTACACGAATCTAATGACGTTGTTGAACAAGAAGGCATTCGTCGCGCCCGCACCGAAATGGCGAAAGCAGATTTGATTTTGTTGCTGATTGACGTGCGAGAATCAGAAGTTGAAACACAATCTATTCTGGCGACATTACCGCTGGGTGTTGATGTGATTCGTGTCTATAACAAAATTGATTTGTTACCTCGTGAGCCTGAAATTGTCACAACTGAAAACGGCATAGTTTGTTATGTTTCGATTAAAAAAAATCTTGGTTTGGATTTGTTAACGACACACTTAAAACAATTTGTGGGTTTCAATGCTAGTGCTGAAAACGTTTTTATTGCCCGTCGTCGTCATTTAGAAGCCTTAAAAGCAGGTCATGAATTTGTTGATCAGGCACTTTCACAATTACAAAATTCTTTAGCGGGTGAATTGGTTGCAGAGGATTTACGCCAAGCGCAACAACATTTAGCCGAAATCACGGGTGAATTTAACTCAGACGATTTACTAGGGAAAATTTTTTCTAGTTTTTGTATCGGAAAGTGAAGTTATCAAACAAACAAGTAAGAATAAATTAAAAACAACAATTGGGTAGTGCTACACAAGTAATGCTGCTTTGGATAAGTTGTAGTGGAAAAGGAAGTATTTGATAGCGGCAACATGATTTTCAAATTTTTTTGAAAAAGACAACGAAGAACGCACAAGCCTTGAAACGCGCTGACGTACAGTC
>CAIRCR010000507.1 GCA_903877065.1 uncultured Pseudomonadota bacterium | reverse complement strand
TTGGTTTTCGTATTGGCGGCTTTGACCGTGACGTGTGAGTGGATGATACCGTTTGTTGAAACATCGGCTACTTTGAGGCTCAACAGCTCTGAGATGCGATAGCCTGTGCAGAACCCGAGTGTGAGTAAGGTTTGTTCACGAATGGAACTGGTGAGGGCTAATAGGCCTTTGACTTGTTGGCGAGTGAGTGGGCGTGACCCTTTCATATATCGTGTCCTTATATCAGCGTTATTCGCTAGTGAAAAAGTCGCTCAATTAACGAGGCTTTTTTGACTTAATCGCTAGTTAAAAAGTAATGGATCTGAATCTGACAAAACTTGCTTTTGTCAGATTCGCGGCGATATTCTGCCAAACATGTTTCGAGTAAAACATCTATTTTTTATTTATTTTTGTATGGTTTTTAGAACAAAGTAACGGGTTAAAAAAGTGTTTCGTGGTGAGTTTTTTGATAATTGAAGTGCGTTAGCACCTTTAGCAGATAAGTAGCGAAGTCATAGGGGTTTGCGCAGCGCGTTTAGCGGCGTAGCAACACGCCGGAGTGTAGCGTGACTGATTGATTGTGAGCATATGATAAAAATGGATAAGCGCCCTGCTCTTTTGCTTGGTTGTAGCGTTTACGTTCTTAGCGTTTTTTGAAAATTTTATTCCACAAATTACCGGTCTTTTTTTCTTTTGCTTCTTTCATTTCGGTTTGATGTGTGAGTAAAAGGGTGAGTTTTTTACGTTCACTTGTTTCATCATCAAGGCGTTTTGATAATTCTGCTACAAAAAACCGTTCCCGTTCCAATTGTTGCTTTAAGGATTCAATTTCTTTGTTAAGAATCTCTGTTCCGTCAGGTGTTCTCGATTGTTCCGAATGCTGTTCTTCAAGAACGTTCTTAATTGGATCATAAACTCTGAAAAGTTCCGAAGCATCAATTTCATAACTTCCGTTTTCATTGCGTGTTGCCGATAATTTGCCGGTTTTTATGGCTGTGTGAATGGTTGTCTTTCCTTTTCCCGTTGCTTGCGCAGCTGTTCCAAGTGTGAATTTCATGGTGTTCCGGTTTATTCCAAATGGTGTTCTTAGGAACGTTCTTTATTTTAAGATAAAAATAACAAGGCCGTTCCGTAGAACGTTCTTTTTTAAGTTGAAAATTAAGATTACTGTTCCGTGGAACGTTCTGTTTTTGGTTAATATACCGGACTAAGCACAATAAAAAAAGCCTCGACTAGTCGAGGCTTTCTTCGTTACATCTTGATTATCTTGTTTTACACTGAAATCGTTGTATCTGTGCAAAGTTTATCAATGGCTATTCGTACACGTTGCGTTAAAAATGCTTTGTCTTCTTCGTTTACATTCCAGCGCATTCTTGCGACGTTTTTATAGTAGCCACCACGGATTAGGTAAGGCAGTTCGCTGTCATCAGCAAAAATGATATATTTAAATTTATCATCCGATTCTTTTGCTAATAAGCGGATCTCATTGAGTTCATCTTGATACGGGCAAAAAATCATCAATTCTGCTTCTTCTTTTCCCGTGAGAATCGCGTTGCTGACTAATTGCCAGTAGTACTCGGGGTAACTTGATTTAAGCTCAAACACGTCACAACTCAAGCAAATATCACTCAGATCACAAAAGGCTTTAAGTTGAGGGCATTTAATATCGCCCACGCACGTTTCTGAAATTAAATCGGGGGCGCATGTCCAGTATTTGAATTCTGGATGGACTAGGCGTTCGGTTGAAGCGAGTTCGTATTCTAAACCAACGTGCATATCGTTCACATACGCCTCAACGAGCGTTCCCCATAAAGCAGGGCGTGAGGATAAATCGGTATTTAATGCGCGTCCAAGCCTCAATTCAATTTGCGTTTCGCGTATGTAGGTCAATGCGGGTTTGCCTAATTCACCTTTGGCTTTGCCATTTGTTGTGAGTTTGTAAATTGCGCTACTGCTGAATGTGCCTGCTCTCATTTATTTACCCTCCAAGAATAACGCGAGTTTTTTGTAGCTTGTTTTTTCTTTGTTCTCAACAATACGCCGTGCATACGTCAATTCTTTCTCGCTGAGTAGCTCTGCTTTCGTATCGAGTAAACTTGAAGCGTAATCCCAATCGTTCGTTAAAATTCTGACTTCAGTTTGTGTGGCTTTATAGTCAACGTTGTCGCGCCGATTGAGATTAGCGCCGAATAAATTGCCAAAATGATCGCAGGCGTCTTTGATAGCAATGGTTTTTGCAAGCGGGAAGGCGATGGCTAGTGCGCCGTTGTTGATACTCGCTAAATC
>CAIRCR010000506.1 GCA_903877065.1 uncultured Pseudomonadota bacterium | reverse complement strand
TAAAAAAATCACTCGGTCATAATGACGCATACGCTTTTGTAGCCGCGTTTTGAAAAGATTGCTTCGTCGATGTTTAATGTCATCGAATAAAACTAAACAACCTTCCAAATCACGTTCCAAAATTTCATCAAATACCGCATCCATTTCGGGATGAATTTTGAATAACGATTGAGCGCAAGTATAAAGATGTTGTGATTCAGGTAAATTTAAGTCCGCCCGTGTTTTTTGTTCAGCACGATTGTTGGGGCGGTAGTAATAGGTGTAAGTCGAATTGGCATCAAGACGAATCAATTTTTCAGTGTAATGACGATCTGCGGTTTCTGATTCACACGCACCACCTGATAAATAATAATCGATGGTTGGAATACCTGTCGTATCGGGATGCCCGTACATTGCACATTGTGCGTGTGCGAGCCGTGAAAATGCCAAATAATAAGTAAATGGATCCATCCCCACATCGGTGTAAACCAAAATATCCAAATGATGTTTTGCAATACATTGACGTGCTTCTGCTAACGTTGCAGGTAACGTTTCAAAATGATCGGCATGATTGCTAATCCAACGCGTCACTTCATCAGGATTCGTTGTATTGGTAAATACAAAAATTTCAAAATGACTGCGATTCAAATTTTTGAGAATGCCACGAAAAAATTTGCCGATAGTATGCTCGTAGAAAAATTTGGACGTAAAACCGATTCGGATTTTATTTTCATGAATACGAGGTGATAAACAATGTGGCGCGACATAATCAACACTTGGACACGTTGTGCGAATTAAATCGATGTAGCTACGCATGAGATTTGCGTTGCATTCACCATGATAAGCAAGATGAAACAACGGTACGATTGTAATATCTGCGATGGGGTCTTTGATTTCGAGTTTTCGGTCAGCTAACTGCTTAACACTTTCTGCCAAAGCAAAACGCGTATCATCAATAGCAGTTTCAGACATCATGATAGTCGGAAGCAATGTGCCACAACGAATGCGTACCCCAGCATGATCTTTAATTTCAAGCGTTTCCGTAAAGACAATGCGTGCGCCATCAATATCACCCAATGAATGTAAATTTTGTGCAGTATTGAAATGATATTGCCAGTGTTTAGGATCGAGTTTAACGGCTCTTTGATAAGCCTCCAGTGCGCCTTCATGATTCATCGTGTCATTAAGAAAATTACCCAAGTTATTCCAAGCCTCGGCAACAGTTGGATTAATTTCAAGCATACGCTTATAACTTTCGAGTGCATCTTCATTGCGATTTAAATCACGCAATACATTCCCGCGATTATTCAACGCATCTTGGTAATCGGGTTTGATTTCAATTGCACGGTTGTAACTTGCTAATGATTCCTCAAGGCGTTTTAAATTACGCAACACAACGCCACGATTGTTCAATACATCAACATAATCGGGTTTGATTTTGAGCGTTTGGTTATAACTTTCCAAGGCATCTTCATAACGCTTTAGCATAAACAACGTGTTGCCTTTGTTATGTAATGTTTCTGCGTGATTTGGATTCGATTTAAGAGCTTTGTCATACAACTCAACCGCTGTGGGATAATCCTTTTTTTGTAACGCGATATTTGCCAATAACTGCAAAGCATCAAAATGTTGCGGATCGAGCTTGAGTATTTCGGTGTAAATGGCTTCAGCTTGTTCTAATTGACCTTGATTGTGCAAGGCAAGAGCGGTGTTTAAATTATTCATGTCAGACTTTAGGTGGTTTTGTACCGATTAGGTAAAAAGGTCAGGCTTTATTTTGCAAATTATAACGTTACACGTCACGAAAAGGTTCAAATACTACTTACTCAGCGAGGCATTCAACCAAAATACCACGCATTCAAATCATTTCCCCACAACAACGAAATCAAACCTGCTGCCGCTAAATACGGACCAAACGGAATGGGAACATCGCGTTTTTGTTTATTGAGTGAAATTAACGTCATACCTATCACCGCGCCAACGAGTGACGATAATAAAATAATCAAACCTAAATACTGCCAACCCAACCATGCGCCAAGAGCCGCTAACAATTTAAAATCGCCCTTCCCCATGCCTTCTTTACCTGTAAATAATTTAAAACCGTGATAAACCGACCACAATAATAAATAACCACTCAGCGCACCGATAATGCTGGTTGAACTGCTCACAAATACGTTGAATAAACTTAAACTCAAACCCAACCAAAGCAGTGGCAACACAATCGCATCGGGTAATAATTGATGGTCTAAATCAATGCCAGTCAATGCAATTAACGACCATGTCAGTAATAATCCCGCCGCTGCTTGTTCGCTATAACCAAAATGCCACGCGACCAACATTGATGTTAATGCGGTAAAACATTCAATCAGCGGATAACGAACCGAAATCGGTTCTTTACAAACCGCACACTGTCCTCGTAACCATAAATAACTCAAAACGGGAACATTATGCCGCGCCAAAATTTGCGTTTGGCAATGTGGGCAACTTGACGCTGGCAACGCAAGATTGAAAATTTCGGGCGGCGTGGGATTTTCAAGTTGTAAATAATCCAAACAATCGCTACGCCATTGGCGTTGCATCATAATTGGCAAACGGTAAATCACGACATTCAAAAAACTGCCGACCAATAAACCCACAATTCCCATTAAAATCGTGAAAATAATCGGTGTCGTTAATAACGTAAAATCATTAAAACTTTGCATCAATGTATCGCCGAACCAAGTTTGAAAATAGGCAAATACATCGCCACGATTAAACCACCCACCAAAACACCTAAAATCACCATAATTATGGGTTCCATTAAACTACTTAAATTGTCTACTAAGTTGTCTACTTCTTCTTCGTAAAAATCAGCAACTTTAGAAAGCATCGCATCTAAAGAGCCAGATTCTTCGCCAATTTCAACCATTTGTTGAACCATGTGTGGAAACAAGCCCGATTCTTGAATGGCGTATTGCAATCGTTGACCCACAGCCACTTCTTCACGAGCTTGCAGTACAGCAGCCTCATAGACGCGATTACCGCACGTTCCAGCGGTTGATTCTAAAGCTTCAACTAATGGAACACCTGCCGCCGACATTGTCGATAAAGTTCTCGAAAAACGTGCAATTGCCGATTTGTTGAGAATCTCGCCAACGACGGAAACTTTTAACAAGGTTTTATCGATAAAATAATTGAACGGTTCTGATGTTTTTATGAAAAATTTTACGGTGTAGAACACACTCACCAATATTGCGCCAATAATCCACCAATAGGCTTGCATCCACTTTGACATTTCAATAACCATTTTTGTAAATACGGGCAAATCAGCACCAAAACTTTTAAACAAATCTTCAAAAACTGGCACAACAAACACCAACAAAACAACCGTCACAATCAATGCAATCATGACGACCGCAATGGGATAAGTGAGTGCTTTTTTGATTTTCTTTTTCATTGTTTCGCTTTTTTCTTTGTAAATTGCAATTTTATCGAGTAACGATTCCAAAACCCCCGCACGTTCACCCGCTTCAACCAAGTTACAAAACATTTCATCAAAATGATCAGGATGTTTACGCAAGGCTTGCGTCAAGCTATCTCCGCTTTCCACGTCCATTTTAAGCGTGGCTAACAATTCTCGCATACTCGTGTTTTCATGCCCGCGCCCGACAATATCTATCGATTGAACAACTGGAACGCCAGCGTTGAGCATCGTTGCTAATTGCCTTGCAAAAATGGCAATATCACTCGGCTTGATTTTTTGAACTCGCTCACTAAAAATTGATTGTGATTTTTTTGTTATGCGCGAAACATTCATGCCTTGGCGACGCAATTCAATTCGAGCCGCTTTTTCATCGACTGCAAAAATATCACCAGATGCTTTACGTCTTAATTTATCTTTACCAACCCAAGAAAATGCAGATTCTTTGACCGTTATTTTTGCTTTTTTTCTGATGTCAGCCATTTACACTCCTAATGTTCAATTGTTACGCGATCGATTTCCTCAATACTTGTCACACCAAAACGCACTTTATTTAATCCTGATTCGCGTAAATCGTTAATCCCATCGGCTTTGGCTTGTTCTGCAAGTTGTATCGCATTGCCACCATCGAGGATTAGCGTTCGCATTTTTTCGCTTAACGTCATTACTTGGTAAATACCGACCCGCCCTTTAAAACCATTCGTACAGGAATCGCAACCTACGGCTTTAAATAATTTTAATTGCCCTAGTTCTTCTTGTTTGAAACCTGTTTGCAAAAGAAAATCGTCGGGATATTGAGCAGGCGTTTTACACGCTTCACATAAACGCCTTGCCAGTCGTTGCGCCATAATCAAAACAACAGCCGAAACAATATTGAATGCTGGAATGCCCATTTGCATTAAACGATTAAGTGTTTGTGGCGCGTCATTGGTATGCAAGGTTGATAAGACTAAATGCCCAGTTTGTGCGGCTTTTACGGCAATTTCAGCCGTTTCAAAATCTCGAATTTCCCCCACCATAATGACATCGGGATCTTGACGCAAAAAAGCGCGTAATGCTGTCGCAAACGTCAACCCCGCTTTCGGATTAACATTGACTTGATTGATGCCTTCAACCGTAATTTCAACGGGATCTTCGGCAGTTGAGATATTACGGTCTTGGGTATTAAGAATATTTAATCCAGTGTAAAGCGATACGGTTTTACCGCTTCCCGTAGGTCCTGTCACTAAGACTAAGCCATACGGTTTGTTAATGGCTTCTAAAAATAATTTTTGTTGAAGTGGTTCAAATCCTAATTTTTCAACGCCTAATTGTGCATTGGTAGGGTCTAAAATTCGCAAAACTACTTTTTCACCATACAAAGTTGGACAGGTATTTACCCGAAAATCAATGGTTCGTGTTTTGGATAAAATCATTTTAATTCGACCATCTTGTGGTACGCGTCGCTCGGCAATATCCATTTTTGACATCACTTTAATTCGCGAAACAATACGATTTGAGATGCTTGCTGGTGGCGTGGCGATTTGATGCAACATTCCATCTGAGCGATAACGAATGCGGAACACTTTTTCATACGGCTCAAGATGAATATCTGAAACGCCGCCTTTAATGGCATCCAATAAAATTTTATTCACAAAGCGTACAATCGGCGCATCATCATTATCATTTGTGATACTCGTAGCAGTGTTATCTTCATCACCAGAAATATTTAAATTATCTAAATCTGAATCAAGCAAATCATTCATGCTCGAATCGACAGAATTTGACAGTTTTTCGAGGGCTTTGGTTAATTTATGTTCTTCGACCAAAATCGGTTCAGGATTAAGGCGGCTACTGAATTTAATTTCATCAAAGCCTTGAAAACTACGCGGATCTGAGATTGCAACAAATAAAGTTGAGCCACGAACAAACAGCGGGAAAATTTGATATTTTTGAATTAACGCGAGGCTGACTAATTCTTTTGGTGGTAAATCTAACGGGTCAATCACATCTAAATCAAAAAATGGCACACCAAATTCCATAGAAATTTTGTATGCAATAAGCATTGAATTAACAATTTTGTTTGTGACCAAATAGTTAATCAGCGAAACACCCTTTTGCTGTGCTGCGAGATAATACTTTTGGGCATCGGCAGCAGTTAAAAGCCCTTCTTTAATTAGACTATTGATTAGACTATTAAATTGTAAATCGTTAGCGGTAGTCATAATGGCGTTCTCAAGATATAAAGTAATGGTAAAAATTCTATCATCAATCACTATGGATGTGATTATAAAGCGTATTCATATTTGAATTTTTACGTCATCTACAACGCTTATTTTTCCTAATCTTGGCGTAATTGCTCCTCCCTTTTTTTGAAAAATTATTGAGTCGTTATTTTCAAATCCTTGAATACTTCAACCAATAAAAATGACCGTTTTGCTGAGATCTACAATTGGGTTAACATGATTGGGTAAAGCATTGAAATCAAACTTGAGGATAGGCAAGAAAGTGAGGCGGTTACTTTTGTGATACGCTTTTACAGTCGGTTTTGTTATAGTTGCCATACTGCCACGTTGTTATTTAGACAGCTTATTTTTAGTTTTAATTTTAATTTTCTGGAGATTACCCATGGTACAAAGAATTGCAATTAACGGTTATGGTCGAATTGGACGTTGTATTG
>CAIRCR010000505.1 GCA_903877065.1 uncultured Pseudomonadota bacterium | reverse complement strand
TGGCAATTAAAAAGTTTTCAATGCCTTGTTTAATTCTTGATGTTAAGTATTCATTGACTAATTTATCTTGCGGAATCGCCAATTCAACTGAAACTTTTTCACCTTCTCTACTCAGCAACGCGATCTTTTCAATACCACTTTTATTATTAACAACGCCTGTTTCCCAAAGGGGACGTAATTTTGAAATGAGCATTAAAGAATTGGTTTCTGCGGCTTGAGTTTTTTCCAAAAACATTTCAGAACCTGGAAAGTCTTCGGCATCTAATGGACGTGTAAAGGCAATTTTATTCGTGCGACAAAGCTCAATATTATGAATAAACGTGCGATATGCCATATTCTCTAATAAATTTTCACCGCCTAAAAAGTTATCCCCATCCGAGCCGAAATGTTCAAATACCAATTCCGTACCAAAATCTTCTTCGTCAGCCGTCGGCAAACGATATAACCCAAAATCAAAATCGGTAGTACCGCCACCAAAATCAAAAACAGCATACGCGCTACCATTCACAGTCGGTTGTATGCCTAATTCTGGCAAGGCTGCCGCCGCATAAGCCGCAGGTTCTGAAGCGCGTTCTTCAACTTTGAATTGAGAAAACGCCTCTTGACCAATAAGCGTTTCTGGAAAACTACGTTGCAAGCCACGTCTAAAAGAAGACAAGATTTTTTGCTTTATTTCGGTGGGATAGGCAATGGGAAACGTCATGTAATAACGTAAGAAAATCCCTCTGCCTCGCCAATTGATATTTAAGCCCAAATACCATGCGTACAATTCAACGGGATCAAAAGGGTCTTGTGGACTGACCGATAACGGCTCACCTTTCACAGGTTGACGCAACGTCAACGGAGCTAATTCGTGTTCGAGTCCTTTTCTATCTGTGATGCGTTTGCGGGTATCTTTGCTTTCTCTTAACGCCCATTGTTTTATTTTGTTAAAAACACTGGCAACCACTTTTGAATCAGATTCGTTATTTCTTAAATTATGCAAGGCTTCATGTGAACAACGCACATTTCCCCATTCTACTAAGGGCTGATAAACCGTATTTTGCCATTCTGAAAATAACGCATGAAAGTCAACAAATTCCAAAATGGTTGGGTTTTCATAATCGCTGGGTTCTTGTTTTTTCCAAAAATCATCAACGCCGATTCTTAATAATTTTGATACGCCGTTTTCTAAGTACGCCACAACAGAACTACTCGTCCCAAAATCAATGGCAACATTCCAATCTTTTATATCAATGCTGGGGTTTCTCGCTCTGACACCATGCTCATTTAAATAAGGCACCTCCGCGCCCCAAAGTTCCCACAAGCCTTTAGCCGCATCGGTAAATTGTGCATTGTCGAGTTTAGGTAAACGAGCGCGAAGATAATCAACGGATTCAAATAAAAATGGCGAGTCACGTTCTACAAAATTGCTAAATAAATCTTGTGTCTTTTTTTCATAAGGATGAGGATATAAAGCCCAATTATTCCTTTTGCAAAAATGCAAGAAACCTTCAAAAGTCATTTGAGAAACAGCATCGTTACAAAACAAAGTGGAGCTAGCATAATACTGAGGTGAAGAAAAAACATGATTATCCAAGTTAATGCTTCCAGTTTCACATAACCAATAATCACGTTCCAATATCCTATAATTTTGTCCTTTTTTTAACGGAAAAGAACTTTTTGTTATTTCTTTAATTTCATCTGACAAAGGCAGACGCCATTGTTTTAAATCAGCTAAAATAAATTTTTCAAGTTTGGTTTTAGCAGCAGGCAAATCAATAGAATCCAAACTAGGATTGGCATCCCAAAGCAATTTAGTTTTGGTATCAAAAATCATTAATTCTTCTTTTGTTGAAAGCTCACAAACAGACCAAAATTGATGATTTTGTGAACTTTCCCCAAAAAAATTTCAAACTTTCCGAAATCCAAAATGCAGAAAAAATCGTAAAATGGGTTTCAAATGAAAAAAAAGTGGCACATATAGTCTCTCCAGATTTTTTACCGGTACGCTCGAAACGGGAGTGCGAGGGGGGAGGGGTCCGGACTCCCTCGAAAGCTTGGGGGCAGGGGGTCGGACCCCCTCCCTCC
>CAIRCR010000504.1 GCA_903877065.1 uncultured Pseudomonadota bacterium | reverse complement strand
TCATCATCATCAAATACTGGTGGCGGATCAAATAATGATAAAGAATCACCAATTAAAAATAGATTCTGTAAATCATCTTGATTAAGGAAATCCAGGGCTTTAGTAACATCATCAAATTCAAATACTTTAACTTCTCCAAGATTAGAAACAAGTTCAATCAATATTTTGTTAATTTCTCTGACAATTGATTCATCTAATATGGCATTGATTAGCGGTGTTAAACTGACTTCAATAGATTGAATCATTTTAAAACCTATATTGTCTTTTTGAGATTGGGTTAAACTGTTGTAGATTCGCCACGCTTCAAATGCTTTGTCTTTTTCTTTTTCACCCCAATTAAAATCAATGCCAACTTCGGCTAATAATTCACAAATATAATCAAATGGGATCAAAAATAAATTTATATCATTACTTTGCATCATTGCTTGCGAAGAACCACTCCAACTACCAGCTAAAACTGCAATTGAACTACGAATACTATGGTATCGTCTTTTCACAGCAGAATGGGCAGTACAAATCCAACTCCCTTTATCTCTGTTATGCTTTTTGTATCGTATGTATTTAGATTCAAAAATAATCAAAGGTTGCATATGCTCATTTGCCAAAACACCATCTATGTCATATTCATTACCATAGTTATCCGACATCAAAAGTTTTTTAGCTACACTGCCACTTTTCGTTGGTCTGACCCCAGATCGTAAATAATGACATCCATGTGTATCTGCTATTTCACGCAGCTTTTGTGACAAAGCATTTTCCATTGATGCTCCTATGGCTTCTCCGATAGCACTACCTGGATTTGTTACTTTTGTATAGTCTGACATTTATTTTTTTTCCAAAATTATTATTGATTCTTGCAGTGATACACCGTGACGCTGAGGATTATTTTTCCATTTGTCACCACGTTTTCTTAAAATTTCCATCTGATAATTATTAAAACCAACACCCAAACCAATTTCACCAATTAACTTATCTGTTGGTATATGAACGCCATAAGGAGCGGAATCACCAAGAACAAATAATGCTTGAGAATTACTTTTTAAAACTCTAAAAACATCTCTAACAATTTTGTGCATATCATTAAAATAGCCAATTACCATTAGGTCATAGCTTTTTTTTCCTCCTTTTACCTTTCTTAATTCACCTAGAGTATTTGACGATGTTTGAATAAAACTCGCTAACTTTGGACAATCTTTTCGGAAATCATCTGTTAGTGTATATTTTTCAGTATCACCTCTTAGTATTTGTGTTGTAGCTGAAGTGATTAGTTTTGTTCTAATGTTGTGACTTATTTCTCCCCAGTTATTAGCTTCTCCCCAAAAATATAGTTCAAGACGAGTTCTATCCGAATAATCAAAATTATTTAGATAAGGAGGTGAGGTAAAAACATGATCAATAGATTCATTTTGTATTACGCCCACTGTATTTCTGGAGTCAGAATTTAAAATTAAATGCTTTGAATTCTCATATCCCACAACCGAGCTGATTTTGATTTTTTCTAAATCCTCCAGCATTGCATAAGACAATTTGGAGAATTCAATCAAAACGTTTTTTTCGGCAGAAGTTGTTTTTACTTTTTTGGGCGCAATGTATGGCCATCCAGTAGCAGCACTTGAAATCTTTCTTAATAAGGCTGTTATTACGACATAAAAAAATTCTTTTGTTGGCTGTGCCAAATCTTCGTTCTGATATAGAGACTTTAATGTGTGTAATTCAATTAAAGTTTCTTCTGGATAGCATTTCAAAATTAACTCTGGGAAACACTTATCAATTTGAAAGCCAACACTACTGGTTATTTGACTGTTTGTACTTTTAAAACACTGATTGACTTTATCAATAAAAAGTAACGCTTCTAATTTATTGACGTTCCATTCAAGTTTTGCTTTAGCTATTTTATAGACAAAAGGATGCGCTTCCACACCTATCGAATCTATACCTAAACTTTTTGCAGTGACATTTGTAGTCCCAGATCCCATGAATGGATCATATATCACCATTCCTGGTTTTATATTGTGGCGTTCAATGGAATGGGTAACAGCTTTATATGAAAAACCAGCAGGATATGTGAACCATTTGTGAACTGGAGATCGGAGGCTATCCTTAAAAGTTCCCCAATTTTTAGCATCTTCTACATTACTTATTCTTTCTGCATCTGAAAATAAGTTAAATTGCCCAAAGTTTTCCAAGTAATTACTCCAATAATTTGAAATTAAACATTTAATTTGTTGATTTTGTTCGTCATCATTCAAGAAAACCCGCTTTTTTAAAGCGGGTTTCTTCACGCCACTTTGCGCGGCATATTTTGCCGAGCAATCAGCTCATCTATAACTACTTGATTCTTGCGATCAAATTCCCTAACAGTTGCGAGTGCGTCGTTTTTTTGTTCGGAGGTCACACGTCTATACATTCTGACGAGTTCTTTTTCTTCTGCCGAATAAACCTCTGTTTCACGCTCATTTGCAGGATTACTTGATGGCAACAACGCGCCCAACTCTGGCATGATGTCAGTCGGGTGAACTTTCAACACTTTTGCGAGCCGTAAAACGGCATCTGTATTGAGCGGCACACGCCCAAGCAAATACGCGCCAAACGCACTTTGATTGCTCCATTCACATAGCTGCGCTACTTTTTCCTGTGTTAAACCCAGTGCTTTCTTTTTTTCATTCCAAATCGTTTGCAAGTGTTCTGCTGCGTTGATTTCGGACGGTGTTAATTCTCTACGTTTTGCCATTTTTGTATCTCTCAAATGTAATTAAATGAGCTGATAAACATTACTACTATTTTACCGCACCGTCTAACAGCAAAGCTATTGCTTTTTATTAGTTGCAATGATATTATTTATTTTAAAATTACAAGGAAAAACAAAATGATAGTTGAAAACAGCAACGCTAATTTTTTGCGTGAATTTATCCACAATCACCACATTACTCAAACGGAATTTGCCCGAAAAATCGGCGTTTCTCAGGGTTTAATTGGGCAATGGTTACGCGGAGAGCGTCCTATTTCAGTAGCAAAGTCACTAGACATTGAACGCACGTTCAAAATAGATGCTGCGCTACTAAATAACGACGTGCAATTAGTGCGAAATCATAAGCGCGTGCGAGTTATTAAATGAGCATCGAGGCGTTTAGCTGGGCGTTGAATTGCGAGGACGTGAAAAGTCCGACCTTGAAATTGGTGTTGATTGCACTGGCGAATCATTCACGACCTGACGGCACAGCCGCATTTCCTTCGGTTTCAACCATGATGCGCTACACCTGTTTAAGCGAGCGAGCCATCCGCCAATCGTTGAAAACGCTGGAAGAAATGCAATTGATTTCGCGCTGTAATCAAGAAATTGTCGCCGCGCATATTAAACGCGCCGACCGTCGCCCGATTGGTTACGACTTGAATTTAAAACGGGGTGCAACTCATGCACCTTGCAAAAATGACGGGGTGCAGGACGTTCCGCTACGGGGTGCAGCAGATGCACCCAAACCGTACTTAAACCATACAAATACCATTACTACTAATGACGTTTTAACCGTTGAACAAGCTGAATGCTACGACTGGGCGAAAAATCACGATTACTGGCATTTTGCGGTGGTATCGGTTGAGAAGTTTTTAACGATTTACACCAAACCCAAGCGCGACGGTTTAAAAGCGCAATTTGATGAACACAAAAAAGCCCTGCAAGACGGACGAGGTCAAACAGGGCGGGTTCAATCACAAAACATGAAAAAGAACACTGGAGGTGATTATGCAACACATTCTACAAATAACAAAAAACTTACCGCTGCACAGCGAGCCAAACAACTCGGCGAACGTGCCAACGCTTTCAACAACCGCAACGTCATCGACAGCACTGCCAGCGTCATTTGAGAACTCGTTAAAACTGTGGCAAATCATGGGTGAAATTTATGGCTCGCAATGGTTCAACGAATACGGCGACGAACCAAACAACAGTTGGATTGTTGAAATTGAGCGGTTAACGCTTGCTGAATTAGCTAGAGGAATTGAGCAATGCAAACGTAGCGGCAGTCCGTATGTGCCGCGCTTGCCGCAATTTTTGAGCTATTGCGACGATGGTTTAACCGCTGAACAAAAAGCGTTTAACGCACGCTGCAAAGAACAAGGGTAGTGCTACACAAGTAATGCTGCTTTGGATAAGTTGTAGTGGAAAAGGAAGTATTTGATAGCGGCAACATGATTTTCAAATTTTTTTGAAAAAGACAACGAAGAACGCACAAGCCTTGAAACGCGCTGACGTACAG
>CAIRCR010000503.1 GCA_903877065.1 uncultured Pseudomonadota bacterium | reverse complement strand
TTAAATAAAACCTATAAAATACATAATGAAATTAACATTGCAGTACATTTACGGAATATTAGTAGTGGGGATGTAATTTTTTCACTTGATTCATTACCTTGGCAGTTCTTTAATCATGATTACGGGTTGAAAAATAATAACCCTCTTTTTTATGCAAATTTCTACAGCGAAATTGTCAATATGATAATAAGACAAATACCATCTGATGCTAAAGTTATAACTACAAAAATACGCCTAATTTCATAGCGTAAATTTGTTTTAGCAAGCCAACATAAGCAATAGATTGAACAACAGCGTTCAGCATAGCTAAAAACAAACTGGATGGCACAAACAGTATTGTCATTAAAAAATATCGCAGGATTACCATTACAGTTTTACTTCTTTAAGGTTTGACAATGGACGACCTTCTGCTGCTGCCCTTTGAACCAAACTAACATCTTTCCATTCCGTGCCTAATAACTTATCTAACCAAGGCGTTAATAATCCGTAGTTTTTAATGTATCTGGAATGATGCAAAGCATGATAAGTCGGCGAATTAAAAACTTTACCCATTGGTGAATCGTAATAACCCGCTTTACGAAATTCAAAATTAGCGTGTCCTAACGTGTTGGTAAAAAAATACATAACGTAATAAGCAAAAATTCCAAATGCTGATAATTCGTGGGTTTGTGAAATCAACGCCAATACACCTAAAATTCCAAATGAAAAAATGAACTTTTCCAAAAATGAAAATGACACTGATGTCCAAGGTGCGGTTAACATTGACAAATGATGCTCTCGATGAATGAAATGCAGTGATTTATGGTGCATATCAATATGAGAAAAATAATGCCAAATTTCAGTCCATAAAAAGGTCAAAACAAATGTGCCAAAAATAAGAGCAATAGATTCTTGTCCAATTCGTAGCAGACCACTAACAATAAATCCTGCAAATAAAATCGCATGAACAGGTGTTGTCACAAAAGAGTTTTTAATTTCTCGTTTGCGTTGTTCGGCTGATTCTTCCATTTTATAAACCACGTTAACTGGTTTATTGTGAACATACCAATCAACTGCCATAACAAATGGAAAGTTGATAATCGCTAAAATTACAGAATAAAAGAGAATTTCGTTTGTCATTATTACAACTCCACAGGTAAGCCAATTTCCCAAACATCACGATAGTTCTCGTCAAAAAACATTCGCTCATAACCAAAAGGTTTTAAATTAGGATTTTTTTCATAAACTGCTGTCAGGGTTTTTTCTAAATTCCCAACCATGAGATACATAGCACTACTAAGCCCTGGATAAATTTTTGAATCTGATGCTTGCTCTAGTTTCAAAAGGTATTGATAAAGCGGTAAATGATTTTTGCGAGCAGCCGCGACAATCCAATCAATTTTTTTATAATCAGCAGTCAACATTGAACAACGTACCAGTAATAATAAAATATCGGTTGAATCCATTACGGATTGTTCTTGTTCAATGACAAATCGATTAGAAGATAAAATACGGGCATTTGAAGGAATGGATTTTATTATTTCATCCCCGTAGCACGTCATTTCTGGAATTAAATACTCAGAGGATTCAGAACAATGCCAAGTATTACGCATACTACCGATGACATTTTCATTTTCAGTTAATGCCCATAGCACATGATTTGGTTGCAAATCATATTCATCTTCAAATCGTTCATATGTAGATTCAGGAATAGCATTTTCTCTACGATAAGCGCGGTAACGCATGGCATAGACTTGTTCTCGTAAGGCTGGTGTGTGAACGCGCTTGATTCGTAAAGTCATAAATCACCAACGACATTCTGTATCAGAATCGAAAGACAATAAATTCTCTGCAATATGTTCTCCTTCGTTAGATAAACAATTAGAGAACGTTGCTTTAAAAGCAATCCACGCTACTTCAGGATTTGCTAAAAAAGCATAAGTACCTACTCCAACACTCATCAATGCACAGTGTTTAGCTATTCTTTCTAACTCTAAATTATTAGGAATATCCAAATAAATTTTTGTGTGATGTTCTTGTGGTGCTGTCTTCGGAGGAAATTTGGGTAATCGATTTCCGAACATGTCCCGATACGTTTCAAATTTTGTGCATGGTATTCCAGGCATATCTGTCCAGCCATGCCAAATCTCTCTTTTATCAGCAAACGCAGAAAGTGATGAAAATAATGCTACGGTTAAAACACAAATTTTTATTAAACATTTCATGAGATTTTCTCCAAAAATAAAAAACTGAAATTTTCTTTACAAAAATTTCAAACAACAAAAAACCCGCTGATGCTCAACGCACCAGCGGGTTCAAAAGGTTTCACTTCAATAAAATTTAAGGCAAAAAAACCTTGACAGTTTTTAAACTGGCTTAATAATTTTTTGCTTGCTTGCTTGCT
>CAIRCR010000502.1 GCA_903877065.1 uncultured Pseudomonadota bacterium | reverse complement strand
TTCGCTTGACCAATTTACAGCTTGTTTAATTACACCGACTAATTTTTGATTCAATACACCATTAGCTTGGCAATTTTGGTCTGCTTGGAAATCGGCTTGTAATTCAAAAATTAACTTTTGTTCATCGCTTAATGTTGCCATTTTTGCTACTTTCGCTTGCTTTGCTTCTTCTCTTAAACGTTCCTTTTCAATCGCTTCGGCTTCTTGTTGTGCTTCGCGTTCACGCTTTTGTTGTTCTTTGGCTAATGATTCTGAGCGTTGCATTGCTAAGTTTTGCAAACGAGTTTGTAGCGCGTAATCTTTGGCGGCGTAATTTTTTAAAAACTCGTGTGTTTTGTCGAATTTAAAATCATCAATTTCAACGAGTACCCACCCGAATGGCAATAAATTATCGTTTTGATCTTTATTATCTGCCGCAAGCCAAACCGTTGTAGGTTTGTCCATGTATTTTGGCGCATTGCCTTTGCCCTGCATGATTTTGATATGACGCACACTGTCCAACGTATTACTTTCTGCGCCGCCATGCTGACCAACACGCAATAAAAAGGCTTTGTTTTCTCTAAATGCGTCGGTGAGTTCGTTGGCAAGTAATTTTTCCAAACTTTGCGCCCATTGTGCATTGCATAAATTAAGCGTTTGTAGCATTTCGAGTTCTTTTTCTAATTGCGGTACAAAAAATTCATTACACGCATTGCAAATGTCCCGCAATGTCCAGCGATTTTCTAAAAACGTTAAATCAAACGTCAAAGCGCGTGAACGATGTGCAGGTAAACATTCTAAAAGTTGATTTAGACCTTTTGCTTCAAATTTAGACGGTTTATTTTTACGATTTACCGCAAAACGAATTTCAGCAGAATGTAAATTATCAACGTGTGAATAAGTTGCATCACTGATTTTTAAAAGGCGAAGTGGGTCGCTTTGAATGGAAGTGTGACCAAACAAATGCTGTTGTAATTTATTACTCGGTGTTTTTTCATTAACAGGAAAAGGCAAACGTTCATTATTGTTGTTATTTAACAAAGCCGTGCGAATCGCACCTTTAATCGAACTCCCTGCAAAATAAGGAGTTTGGTTGTAGGGATTGAAGGCATGACGGGCGATGTTGAGTTGATTATTAACGTTGCGTCCGTTATTTTCACGTTGTGAAGTTTGTCCAATTCTCGATTTATAAAACGTTTCCAATTCTTTTGAAAGCGAAACGCTGTGTGTGGCGTGGTTTTGTAGTTTGTCTTTTTTGCTGTGAATAAATTCTTGTAACTTACGAATGCCATTGTCACCTTGTTCATCGCCAATTTTTGACAAGCCTATTTTTTCAGCAGGTGTTAAAGCAGCAATCAAACCTTCTTCCGAAAAATGATGTAGCAAAAGGTCATCAATGACGTAATTGGTCGGATAATAATCTTCACCGCAACCTATATGAACAGGGCTTAACGTTGAAATAGTGCAGCGCGTGGTGTCTAAAAATTTCATCATTTCAACTCCAAAAAAATAGGATAAACAGGCGCGTAACCTTGATGCACAGTTTGCTCAATCGTTTGTGAAATACCTGTAATGCCTTGACCTGTAAAACCTTGTAACGGACTACCCTCTTTAGGTGTAAGAATTGCACCTGATGCCGCCATTAAAACAGGATTTTTAAACGCACCGCCTGCTTTATGAACGGCTAAATCACCGTGCCGTCCAAAGCGTGTTAAAACTTGATAAAAACAACGTTTTTTATGCCAACTGAAACCTTGCGGCGCACACGGTGCAAGCGTTAGCCACGCATTCTGATTTTCGACAGCTCCAATTTTTGATTCAATTTCCCGCTTAATCTCAAATTTTCCCAAACCACAACTCGCTTCTTTACCGTAACCATGCAAACCAATCCAATTCAGGACTTCGGTTAATTGTTCAATCTGTAAGCGGTCAACATCTAATTCGATTATCAGTGAAAGTTTAATTTCAGGGTGATACCAAAACGTTTGCCGTTGAAAAGGTGCAAATCCATCAGTTGAACCTGTTGTACCCGTCAAACGATTCAAACTGTTGTGGTCTCGCGCTTCAGTTTTGAAAAAATCACCTTTCAAACCCATTGCTGTGAGCATTTCTTGTTCTGTGCGAGCAAATGTTGACCATTCGTTTAATGGTTTTGAAAGCACGATTTCAGGCAACCATTTTTCTGCTTTTTGAGCTTTGCGTTGTTTGGTGTCGCTGTTATCAAAACCTAATAATTCAGTCGGTACGCTTGGGCGTGGTAAAAATCCTTGTGGCATGGCATCAGAAATCACCATAAACGGCTTATTTTCTAAATAACCAGCGAGTAATTCAGTCAGTTTTGCTTCACCGAATAAATGCCTAATCGCCCAACAACATTGCCCAAAGAAGGTATCACCCGCTAAAGGTGTTCCGAATGCGGTTTGGGGTGAAAGCGTGAAAACAAGCCGCTTCATTTACACCACCTTGAAAGGATCAATTGCATTCAAACGAGTTTGTAAATCTTCACCGTTAAGTTTCAAATCGACAAATTTGATTTTTCCGTAACCGCGTGAACCACTGCCGCCAATTCCATCGAGTTCCAATAATTTCAAACCTGCTAAAACAGTTTCAATAAAATCTTCTTCACCATCGTTAAGGATTTTCATGCCTATTTTAAAATCAAATACCGCATCAGCGGGTACACGTTCCGTTTGGCGTGGATTATCTGCTGTTCCTGTGATTCGGTTGATGGTGTTTTCACTTTTCGCTTCGGTGTAAAGCCAATTGTTATCAGAAATTTGTTTTTTCCAATCAGCATTTAACGCACAATCCCAAAACGATAAACGAGTTATGCCAATTTCTTCAGCTTTTGCATCATTTTGAGCATCACCTGACGCACCGAATAAACGCACAATAATTTCTGCTAATTGCTTTTTCTCGCCGCTTAATTTTTCTAATAATTTGATAGAAGTGGGCGCACCGTTACTTTCACCGACAACACCACTGCGCCATTCAAGCAAGCTCCGCATTTTACCTTTCAAACTTGAACCTGGGATGTACGGTTGTTGTGTATGCGGATGTTTGATTACTCCGTTATCAATGCCACCGATGTGAACTTCTTCGTTACCTGCGCCAATATGCAAACCTGTGACTAATAAAATCTGCCCTGTAATTTGGTTGATTGCTTTTAATTGCATGATGTTTTCCTTACGCTTGTTTTATTTAGGTTTGTGCATTTTGTAGAAACCCATGAAGGCTTCAAAAAAATATTTGCAACGTTTAAAAGATTCTTTGTCTTCAGTTAATTGGCTCAAGCAATGGCGCATTAAATCCACAAAATTCCTATCGACTAATTTACGCCCATTTGCATACGCTACTTTTGCGTTAATCATTTTGATAAGTGGCAAATACTCAACATATTTACTTTCATCTTGTTTAATTTTTTGTTCCCACATACAAAATTCATCGTAATACTTTCGCAATTGGGTCGATTTGTTTGCATCGCGGATTTCGTCTGAATTTGCAATACACAAAGCCGTTGCATTTGCCACTTCGTCATACAATTTTGGACTGACATTGTCGAATTGAATCAACCCTTTTACATCATTAAAACTTAGTGCCATAAATTTCCCCTAATTCAATTCTCGGTGTTGATAAAGATAAGCGTGTAGCGCGATTCGATAACCGCCGCCAAATTTTTTAATGCCGTTTTCGCCAATGTCTTGAACAAGTTGCAGACAATCACGTTTTCGTTGCTGTGCATCGGATTTTTTACGTTTTTTATCCATAAAACGTGCGGTGCGGTAATGTAATTGTGAACGCCAAAGCGCGTTTTCAGGTTTTTCAGGATTTGCCGCCATGTCAGTTAAGCGCAATAAGCCATAAATGTACGCAGTCGAAAGTGCGTGTTCTTTGCGTAATTCTTCTAACCTTTCAGTTGAACTGTGTGGCTTTGCAAACAAATCCTCAAATTGTGACCATGACACAGTTTGACCAAAACACGTCACGGCATTTTTGAGATGCTCATCTTTTTTATACGCCTTTGCGTGTTCCAACGCTTCTTCACCCATTACAGCGAGTTGGTGAATTGGAATTTTGGGTTTCGTTGCACACAAGCCCGCTGAAAAATGAATCTTTTCATTGTTTGCAACGTAGCGGGTAAATTCAGTTCGCAATTCTGCCGCCAACTTCATCAACTGTTTCCACGAACCCAGCAAAAAGAAATCATCGCCACCCGCAAACACAATGTAAGTGTTTGGGTATTTGGTTTCGCACAAATAAGGCAAATACACCGCAAAGAAATTATTCACTTGCCGCGATAACGCAGCCATTTTGGCAAAGGTTGGTTTTTCCAATCCGTTTTGAAATAATTCGCCCAAATTATCAATGTCACCTTTCAAAACTGATAGGGAGCGAATGCCAACCCATTTCCCGCTATCGTTATCAAACGCTAAATCTTCGCAAGACAGATAATTTAATGTTTTTGGTGCATTGACGTTAATTTCGTCATCGAGTTCACAGTTTTTGTATTTAGGATTTTCCCATTCCAAAACGTATTCAAAAGAAGGCACATAACCGCTGATATTTCTTCGTGAGTAACCGTTCCACAAGGGTTTTTCGGGTGATTTATCTGCGGGACTAAAATCAAACATTCTGCGGATATTACTTTG
>CAIRCR010000501.1 GCA_903877065.1 uncultured Pseudomonadota bacterium | reverse complement strand
TTTCCTGGCGCACAAACGCAAGTGGGCTGTGCCTCTCTTGGTATGCAATGCGGAACGGATGTGTAAACATTTTTTTTGGAGGTGGCAAATGGTGACAGGAGTTGGTGTGGTTGGTGGTGTAAAAATGAGCCAAGGAATTTTTTTGGTATGCAATGTGGGCACTTGGTCAAAATATGTTAGTCGCGTTCATGCCGTGGAACGGTTATAACTTCGAAGATTCGATTTTAGTTTCCGAACGCGTTGTTAAAGAAGATCGTTTTACGACAATTCACATTGAAGAAAAAACTTGCGTTGCGCGTGATACGAAACACAGTCCTGAAGAAATTACAGCCGATATTCCAAACGTTAGTGAAGAAGCGTTATCGAAATTAGATGAATCTGGGATTGTCTACGTTGGTGCTGAAGTTAAAGGCGGCGATATATTAGTCGGTAAAGTTACGCCAAAAGGTGAAACGCAACTCACACCAGAAGAAAAATTATTGCGTGCCATTTTTGGTGAAAAAGCCGCCGACGTGAAAGATACGTCTTTGCGCGTTCCAGGCAGTATTGAAGGCACGGTAATCGATGTTCAAATTTTCACTCGTGACGGCGTGAAAAAAGACAAACGCGCGTTAGATATTGAACAAGATCAAATCAAAAGTTACCGTAAAGATTTGGATGATCAGCTGAAAATTTTGGAAGGCGATATTTTTGCTCGTATTGCAAAAGAATTGGTCGGTAAAGTTGCGCTAGCTGGTAAAGATGTGAAAGCAGGCGATGAGCTGAAACAAAAATATTTAAACAGCTTAAAACCGTCGGATTGGTTCAAGATCAAAATGAAAGAAGACGAATTGAACGATTTGTTGGAAGTCACTGAAAAACAAATCGAGCAACAACGTAAAGATTTCGACGCAAAGTTTGAAGACAAAAAACGCAAAATTACGATGGGTGATGATTTACCACCAGGCGTTTTGAAAATGGTGAAGGTCTATTTAGCTGTTAAACGCCGTATTCAACCTGGCGACAAAATGGCGGGACGACATGGAAACAAAGGTGTTATTTCTATGATTCGCCCGATTGAAGATATGCCGTATACGGCTGACGGAAATCCTGTTGATATCGTTTTAAATCCTTTAGGCGTACCGTCTCGAATGAATGTCGGGCAGGTTTTGGAAACACATTTAGGTTGGGCTGCAAAAGGTCTAGGTATCAAAATCGGCAAAATTTTGGAAGCTAGATACGATGAATCAAAAGGCAAAGTGAAAGCTATCCGTGAATATTTGAATAAAATTTATAACAGCAGAAACGAAGGTCGTAAAGAGGATTTAAATTCGTTTAGTGATGCCGAGATTTTAGAAATGGCATCTAATTTGGTGGCTGGTGTTCCGATGGCAACGCCTGTTTTCGATGGTGCAGATGAAGAAGATATTCGCGCCATGTTGCGTTTAGCTGATTTGCCCGAAAGTGGTCAGACTATTTTGTATGACGGATTAACAGGCGAACCTTTTGAGCGCAACGTAACTGTTGGCTATATGTATATGCTGAAATTGAACCATTTGGTTGATGACAAAATGCACGCTCGTTCGACGGGACCTTACAGCTTGGTAACGCAACAACCATTAGGCGGTAAAGCTCAATTCGGGGGTCAGCGTTTTGGAGAAATGGAGGTCTGGGCGTTACAAGCATACGGTGCAGCGTACACGTTGCAAGAAATGCTTACCGTCAAATCAGACGACGTGACTGGTAGAACTAGAATGTATAAAAACATTGTTGATGGCAACCATAAAATGGAAGCTGGAATGCCTGAATCCTTTAATGTGTTAATCAAAGAAATTCGTTCATTAGCAGTCAATATCGAATTAGAACGAGAATAATCTAGGCATAAGTCGGGTCTACAAGGCGCGGTTTGCGCCTTGTGCTTTCAAACGTATTTTAAAGAGGACAAACTCTTGAAAGATTTAATGAATTTCTTAAAACGTCAAAATCGTGCAGAAGATTTTGATGGTATTCGTATTGGTCTCGCCTCACCAGATGTGATTCGTTCATGGTCGTATGGCGAAGTAAAAAAACCTGAAACGATTAACTATCGTACTTTTAAGCCAGAACGTGATGGACTATTTTGTGCCAAAATTTTTGGTCCAGTTAGCGATTACGAATGTTTGTGTGGCAAATATAAACGCTTAAAACATCGCGGTGTAATTTGTGAAAAATGTGGCGTTGAGGTCACACTTTCTAAAGTGCGTCGTGATCGCATGGGGCATATTGATTTAGCAAGTCCTGTGGCTCACATTTGGTTTTTAAAGTCATTGCCTTCGCGTATTGCATTGTTACTTGATATGACTTTGCGAGAGATAGAACGCGTATTGTATTTTGAATCTTTCGTGGTTTTAGATGCTGGTGACACGCCTTTAATAAAGGGTAGTTTGTTGGGTGACGACGATTATCAAGAAGCACAAGAAAAATTTGGCGATGATTTTGTAGCCAAAATGGGTGCAGAAGCTATTTACGAATTACTTAAATCTATTGATTTAAAAGCCGAAGTTGAAAGGCTGCGTGAAGAAATCAATGCAACCAATTCAGAAACTAAAATTAAAAAATACGCCAAACGCCTCAAGGTAATGAGTGCGTTATTGGTTTCAAAAAATCGTCCTGAATGGATGATTTTGAAAGTTTTGCCTGTATTACCACCTGAATTACGCCCTTTAGTTCCACTTGATGGTGGACGATTTGCGACTTCAGACTTAAATGATTTGTATCGCAGAGTGATCAATCGTAATAATCGTTTGAATCGATTATTGGATTTAAGTGCGCCCGACATTATCGTGCGTAATGAAAAACGAATGTTGCAAGAATCTGTTGATGCGTTGCTTGATAACGGTCGTCGCGGTCGGGCGATTACGGGAACAAATCGTCGTCCGTTGAAATCACTAGCAGATATGATTAAAGGCAAACAAGGGCGTTTCCGCCAAAATTTGTTAGGAAAGCGTGTCGATTATTCAGGGCGTTCGGTTATTGTTGTGGGTCCTTCATTGCGATTACATCAATGTGGTTTACCGAAAAAAATGGCGTTGGAATTATTTAAACCCTTTATTTTTAGCAAATTGCAATTTCGTGGTTTAGCGACAACGATTAAAGCCGCTAAAAAAATGGTCGAGCGCGAAGGCGTGGAAGTATGGGATATTCTTGAAGAAGTAATTCGTGAACATCCGATTTTGCTTAACCGTGCGCCTACGTTGCATCGATTGGGTATTCAAGCCTTTGAACCAACGCTAATTGAAGGTAAAGCAATTCAATTGCATCCGCTAGTTTGTAGTGCGTTTAACGCGGACTTTGACGGTGATCAAATGGCAGTACACGTTCCATTGTCTATTGAAGCACAATTAGAAGCGCGGACGTTGATGATGGCGACAAATAACATTTTGTCACCTGCGAATGGCGAACCCGTTATCAATCCTTCTCAAGATATGGTTTTGGGCTTGTATTACATCAGCCGTGAAAAAATGAATGCTATCGGCAATGGCAGTATTTTCGTCAGTGTCGGTGAGGTGCATAAAGCCTTGTTTGAAAAATCAGTGGAATTACAATCTAAAATTCAGTTACGAATTACCGAAAAACTGACCGATAGTGCTGGAGATGTAACGTATAAAACCCGCCGAGTTGAAACGACAGTTGGACGTGCGTTAATTTGGGAAATGATTCCTGAAGGTATGCCGTTTGAAAAAGTTAATTGCGATATGACTAAAAAGAATATTTCGCTTTTGATTAACCACGGTTATCGCTACATGGGTAACAAAGATACTGTGATTTTAGCGGATCAATTGATGTATTTGGGTTTCAAATATGCGACGCGTTCTGGAATTTCATTTGGTATTGAAGATATGGCAATTCCTGCGAAAAAGAATGATATTTTGGCGGCTTCAAATGCCGAAGTTAACGAAATTCAAAGTCAATATGCTGCGGGTTTAGTCACAGATGGTGAACGTTACAATAAAGTTGTTGATATTTGGTCGCACGCAAATGATCAAATCGCGAAAGTGATGATGGAAGGTTTGGGTAAAGAATCTTACATTGATGAAAATGGTGAAACGAAAGAACAAAAATCGTTTAATTCGATCTTCATGATGGCAGAATCTGGCGCGAGGGGTTCTGCAGCACAGATTCGTCAATTAGCAGGTATGCGTGGCTTGATGGCAAAACCAGATGGTTCGATTATTGAAACGCCAATTACTGCAAATTTCCGTGAAGGTTTGGACGTTTTGCAATACTTTATTTCAACGCATGGCGCACGAAAAGGGTTAGCCGATACAGCGTTAAAAACAGCAAACTCTGGGTATTTAACTCGTCGTTTGGTTGATGTCGCGCAGGATTTGGTAATTAGTTCGCAGGATTGTGGTACGAATAGTGGTTTGGCAATGACACCAATTATCGAAGGTGGTGACGTAGTTGAGCCGTTGTCAGATCGTGTATTAGGTCGTATTGCTGCAAACGATGTTATGGACAAATCGGGCGATAATATTATTGTGCCTAAAGGAACGCTACTTGACGAAGATTGGGTATTGAAATTAGAGCAAAACAGTATTGATCACGTTTTGGTGCGTTCAATTATTACTTGTGAAAGTCGTCAGGGTGTTTGCGCCGCTTGTTATGGTCGTGATTTAGGGCGTGGACATTTGGTTAATATCGGTGAAGCAGTTGGTGTTATCGCAGCGCAATCGATTGGTGAACCTGGTACACAGTTAACCATGCGTACTTTCCATATCGGTGGGGCGGCTTCTCGAGCAGCAGCGATTAGTAATGTTCAAGTTAAATCTGCCGGTGCAGTACATTTAAGTAATTTAAAAAGTGTTGTCAATCGTGAAGGGAATTTGGTTGCTGTATCACGTTCCGGGGAAGTTGGGGTTGTAGACGAATACGGTCGTGAACGTGAACGTTATAAAATTCCTTACGGAGCGGTAATTTCTAAGCAAGAAGGCGATAGCGTAGAGGCGGGTGAAATTATTGTTACTTGGGATCCATTTACACACCCAGTAATCACGGAAGTAGATGGTATTGTTGAGCTAAATGCCTTCGTTAATGGCGTAACCGTACAAACACAATCGGACGAAATTACGGGATTAAGCTCATTAGTCGTCATTGATCCAAAACAACGTGGTAGTGCGGGTAGAGAACTGCGTCCAATGGTTAAATTGCTCGACACAAATGGCGACGCTATTTATTTACCTGGTACAGAAATACCAGCTCAATACTTTTTACCCGCTGGAGCTATCGCTAGTATTAAAGATGGTGGTGAGGTAAAAATTGGTGACGTTTTGGCTCGTATTCCTCAAGAATCGAGTAAAACTCGTGATATTACTGGTGGTTTGCCTCGTGTTGCCGATTTATTTGAAGCGCGTAAAACAAAAGATCCAGCAATTCTTGCAGAGGCGACGGGGATCATTTCTTTTGGCAAGGAAACAAAAGGTAAGCAGCGCGTGTCTATCACTGAAGATGTGAGTGGCGAGCAGTTTGAAACCTTAATTCCTAAATGGCGACATATTACTGTGTTCGAGGGTGAGCATGTTGTAAAAGGTGAGACGATTGCTGAAGGTGAACTGACACCGCATGACATTTTACGTTTGCGAGGAGTGGAAGAATTAGCCAATTATTTGGTTAAAGAAATTCAAGATGTTTATCGCTTACAAGGTGTGAAAATCAACGATAAACATATCGAAGCAATTATTCGACAAATGTTGCGAAAGGTTGAAATTACCGCATCGGGTGACACGAGTTTCTTGAAAGGTGAGCAAGTTGAGCGTGCAGCGATGCGTGAAGAAAACGATCGCGCTGAAGCGGCTGGTAAAATTCCTGCAAGTTATGATTCGGTGTTACTAGGTATCACAAAGGCATCATTGGCAACTGAATCGTTTATTTCTGCAGCATCATTCCAAGAAACTACGCGCGTACTTACTGATGCTGCGGTTCGTGGTTTAAGTGATAGCTTACAGGGTCTGAAAGAAAACGTTATTGTAGGGCGATTGATTCCAGCAGGAACTGGCTTGGCTTATCACGAAAGCAGACGGCAACGTGTAGTATTTTCTGAAGCTGTTAGTGTGGTAGATGCTTCATCGGTTATTGATGTTGATCGCGTTGAAGAAGCTCTTAAGCAGGCATTAAATATTTAAGCTTGACCCGATATAGAATAGTTAGTATTATGAACGGCTGTAGTTATCTGTTGAGCTTTAAGTTGAAGCCGATTTGATGCCGTGCTGGTAAATTTTTCATTAAGCTAGCAGTTAAAACATATTTTGGAGTAAATTATGACCACGATCAATCAATTGGTCCGCAAACCTCGTGTTAGAAAGGTAGAGAAAAGTAATGTCCCAGCTTTGGAAGCTTGTCCTCAGCGTCGCGGTGTTTGTACTCGTGTGTATACAACCACACCTAAAAAACCAAATTCTGCACTTAGAAAGGTTGCTCGTGTACGTTTAACTAACGGTGCTGAAGTTAGTAGCTATATCGGCGGTGAAGGGCATAATCTTCAAGAGCATTCCGTCGTTTTAATTCGTGGTGGTCGGGTTAAAGATTTGCCTGGTGTACGTTATCATGTTGTCCGCGGTAGCCTTGATGCTTCTGGGGTTAATAATAGAAAATGCGGTCGTTCTAAATACGGAACAAAGCGTCCCAAAAGCTAATTTAGTTGGTAAATAAATGTCAAGAAGAAGAGTAGCTACAAAAAGAGAAATTATTCCTGATCCAAGATTTAGTAGCGTGATGCTGACTAAGTTTATGAACATGATCATGGAAAGTGGAAAAAAATCAGTTTCTGAAGGTATAGTTTATGGTGCCTTGGATGTAATTGAAAGCAAAGGGCACGGCGAGCCATTAGAGGTATTATCTAAAGCACTTGAAAATGTTCAGCCTAGGGTC
>CAIRCR010000500.1 GCA_903877065.1 uncultured Pseudomonadota bacterium | reverse complement strand
TAGCGGGGGCTGAGTAGTTACAAAAAATGTTAAAAGACTTTTGTTCAATTACTTATTATACATTTCAGAAAAAATCAAAGGCGAAGTTGCTGTTTTACCCAAACGCTGGGTGGTTGAACGCACTTTTGCCTGGCTGGGCAAGTTTCGACGTTTAGCCAAAGACTATGAAATCCTTACCGCTTTTGCTGAAAACATGTACGAATCGCTATGCTCAAAATAACACTTGCTAAATGTACTTAATTTTTTACCAGACAGGCTCTGAAATTTTTTTACTCTTGAATAGCGCGTGCAACCGCTTCGGCAACTTTAATACCATCAATTGCCGCTGATAAAATACCACCTGCATAACCAGCACCTTCACCCGCTGGATAAAGCCCTACCGTGTTTAAACTTTGAAATTGTACATTGCGTTTGATACGAATGGGTGACGAAGTTCGTGTTTCAACGCCAGTTAAAAGCGCGTCGTGCATGGCAAAGCCTTTAATTTTTTTATCAAATTCAGGCAACGCTTCACGAATTGCAGTAACCGCGTAATCGGGCAGGGCAGAGCTTAAATCACCTAATTTTACTGACGGCGTGTAAGACGGTTTCACCGTTCCAAAAGCCGTTGAAGCGTTTCCTGTTAAAAAATCACCGACTAATTGTGCTGGCGCAGAATAATTTTCACCACCCAATAAAAACGCTTGTCGCTCCCAATGTCGTTGCAAATCAACGCCTGCTAAAACGTGTTGCGGATAATCGACTTCAGGCGTAATACCGACAACAATTGCACTATTTGCATTACGTTCGTTGCGTGAATACTGGCTCATTCCGTTGGTAACAACGTGACCTTCTTCGGACGTTGCGGCGACGACTGTTCCACCTGGACACATACAAAAGCTATAAACGGAACGTCCATTTTTACAGTGATGCACGAGTTTATAATCAGCAGCTCCCAATAACGGATGCCCCGCATAATTACCAAAACGACATTCATCAATCAACGATTGCGGATGTTCAATCCGAAAACCCATTGAAAATGGTTTGGCTTCCATATAAACACCATTACGTTGCAGCATGGAAAACGTGTCGCGTGCGCTATGACCGATTGCCAAAATAATATGCTGACTTTCAAGTATTTCACCATTCGCCAACTGCACGCCTTGCACTTGTCCATTTTCAATGAGTAATTCATCGACTCGACTTTCAAAGCGAATTTCCCCGCCCAGTGATTCAATTGTGGCGCGAATTTTTTCAACCATTGTTACCAGGCGAAATGTACCGATATGTGGTTTACTTAAATATAAAATTTCTTCGGGTGCGCCTGCTTTGACAAATTCTTGTAGCACTTTGCGCCCGTAATAATTAGGGTCTTTGATTTGCGTGTACAGTTTGCCGTCGGAAAACGTTCCCGCCCCACCTTCACCAAATTGCACGTTAGATTCAGAATTAAATTCACGCTTTCGCCACAATGCAAATGTATCTTTTGTGCGTTCACGGACGGATTTACCTCGTTCTAGCATGATGGGTTTAAAACCCATTTGAGCCAAAATTAAAGTCGCTAATAAACCGCATGGACCTGAGCCAATAATAATCGGGTGTATTTTCGGGAATGCGGTGGAAGGTGTGATTAAGTGATATTCGGTATCGGGTGTGCGGCTAATGTTAGTATCATTGGCAAAGCGCACTAAAATTTCAGCTTCATTATGTATTTCGACATCAACGGTATAAACCATCACAATCGTATCGCGTTTGCGTGCATCGTGACCTTGTCGAAAAATGTGGCATTTAATAAATTCATTCAAATCAATTTTTAGTCGATAAAGAATAGTTGTTTGTAAATCGATTGAAGAATGATTGAGAGGAAGTTTGAGTTCGGTGATTCTTAGCATAAATTTTGAGGTGATGGGGTTTGTTAAACAATCTAATTAACATTTGTAGATTGAAATTTTTACAATCAGTTTGTCGGTTTGTGTTGAGTATTGTAAAATGCGGCTACGATTTGTAGCGTGACGTAACTGTTGAAGTTAAAGCAATTAAAATAGCCCTTAGGAAAAGAAAATGGATATATCCCCAGAAATGTTACAAAAAAAGATTCTTATTGTCGATGATGCAGCATCAATGCGTACGTTGACGAAAGCCATTCTGCGTGAAGCTGGTTTCGCCCACGTTTTTGACGTTCCGGGTGGTCGTGAGGCATTGATGATGATGGCGAAAGTTAAAGTCAATGTGGTGATTTGTGATTGGAATATGCCTGGCATGAGTGGCATTGAATTATATCAAGCCGTAAAAGATGACGACAAATTGGCTGTTCCACCTTGGATTATGTTGACTTCGTCTTCAGAAGGCGAAAAAGTGAAAGAAGCTATTTCAGTCGGCATTACGTCTTACATTGTTAAACCTTTCAAACCAGACAACTTGATTAACCAACTTTTAGCAAAATTAAAATCAGGTTAATCATTCCCCATACAAACGTAATCATGGCGATTTGCCGTGATTACGTATACGTCTTATTCCGCCTCGCTCGTTTCTACCGCTTCCACATAATTACAACTTTTCTGTGGACATATTTTTTCAACACCACGTTTCTTACTTTCTTTAATCGTCAATAAAGACCAATTACACGTCGGGCAAGGCTCGTTAATCGGTGCATTCCAAAGCGCGTAATCACACGTTGGATAATTTTCACACGAATAAAACACCTTCCCGCTACGCGCCTTGCGTTTGAAAATTAGCCCTCTTTGGCATTGTGGACAGCGCACGCCTGTATCAATCGGTTTTTCAATGGGTTCAATATAACGGCATTCTGGATAACCACTGCAACCAATAAATTTTCCAAATTTACTGCTTTTATAAACCAATGCTGATGTGCATTCGGGGCATTCACGTCCTTCAACAACCTCAGATTCTGCCGTTGCTGAATCGGTTAAATTGCGCGTATAAGCACAGGTCGGATAATCGGTACAGCCAATAAAACGCCCATTACGCCCTAACCGAATCGACAAGGCTTTATTGCAAAGTGGACAAAGCTCATCAATAGCTTCTTGCGTGACATCTTTGCGCTGTACAGAAGCTTCTTTTTCAATAACTAATTCACCAAACGGTTTCCAAAAACCGTGCATCAATGGAATCCATTCCTTTTCACCTCGCGCCACTGCATCGAGTTCATCTTCCAAATTCGCAGTAAAGCTGTAATCAACGTATTTTGTGAAATGTTCAGTCAAAAATTTATTCACAATTCGCCCAACATCAGTGGGCTGAAAACGTTTCGTTTCGAGTGTGACATATTCGCGGTTTTGCAACGTGGAAATGATTGACGCATACGTTGAAGGACGACCAATTCCGTGTTCTTCCAACGCTTTAACCAAACTTGCTTCGCCGTAACGTGGCGGCGGTTCGGTGAAATGTTGAGCTATTAAAATATCATTTAATTTCACCGTATCCCCTTCATTTAAAGGCGGTAAAAAACTCTCTTTATCGTCGCCGTCTTTAGAATCGTCTTTGCCTTCTAAATAAACTGCCATAAAACCTGGATTTGCAACCGATGAACCTGTGGCGCGAAAAACGTGTTTTTCATTCGCACAACTCAAATCAATCGCAACACTATTCAACGTCGCATGAATCATTTGACACGCAATCGTTCGCTTCCAAATCAATTCGTATAATTTGAGTTGTTCAGCGGTGAGATACGTTTTAATTTGGCTCGGTAAATGACGCGCTGAAGTTGGACGCACGGCTTCGTGAGCTTCTTGAGCATTTTTAGATTTTGTTTTAAAAACGGGCGGTTCTTTTGGCACATTTTCAGCACCGTAAGTTTCAGCGATTAGAGCGCGAATATCCGCCACGGCTTCGGCTGATAAATTCACGGAATCGGTACGCATATAGGTAATTAAGCCCGCTGTTTCACCACCGATATCAATGCCTTCATAAAGTTGTTGGGCAACTGTCATGGTGCGTTTTGTTGTGAAACCCAATTTGCGAGCCGCTTCTTGTTGCAATGTTGACGTGATAAATGGTGGTGCTGGATTGCTTTTACGTTGTTTCTTTTCGAGTTTGGTAACAGTTAATTCCCCGTTTGCTTCATCGAGTAACCGTTGCTTTGTGCTGCTGGCAAGCTCTTCGTTATTGATACTAAATTGTGTCATTTTTTGACCATCAAAATGCGTCAATTTAGCTTTAAACGATTGCTCTAGCGCAAATACAGCGGCATCAACTGACCAGTATTCTCGACTTTTAAAGGCTTCAATTTCCAATTCACGTTCCACAATCAAACGTAACGCTGGGCTTTGTACACGACCAGCAGACAAGCCACGACGAATTTTTTTCCACAATAACGGAGATAATTTAAAACCCACTAAGTAATCTAAGGCTCGACGTGCTTGTTGTGCGTAAACTAGGTTGTAATTGAGTTCTGATGGCGCAGCAATCGCTTCTGTTACTGCTTTTTTTGTGATTTCATGGAAGGCAACACGGTGAACGGCTTTATTTGTCAGTAAATTTTTTTCGTTCAGTAATTCCAACAAATGCCATGAAATAGCTTCACCTTCACGATCTGGGTCGGTTGCTAAATAAAGTGTTTCAGCACCTTTCAATGCTTTGGTAATGGCTTGAACATGGCGTTGATTGCGTTCAATGACTTCGTATTTCATAGCGAAATCATGCGCTGGATCAACCGCGCCTTCTTTGGGGACTAAATCACGAACATGACCATAAGAAGCGAGAACATGAAAATCTTTGCCGAGATATTTTTCAATGGTTTTTGCTTTGGCGGGTGATTCAACAATGACGAGATTTTTGCTCATTTAATCAATTTCCATTTAATGCACATACGTTGGCAATAAGTCATAAACAATGTCTTCCATCCGTGCTAGCGCAAGTTCTTCATCAGGCTGATTGAGTAATACAATTAAAATAATCCATTTTAATTTATCCAGAGAAAGTGCTTCTTCTAAAGCAATTGCACGGTCTAAAACCAACTCACGGTTAATTGAATTTAAAATGCCTGTGCGTTCTAGTGTCATCAATAAATCTTGGCATTCAACATCCAAACGTTCTTTTTCAATGGGACTAAAAATGCGAAATGAAGACGACGCTTGTTCTGCAATATCAATATCTTCAATTGCCAATGATTCCAGCCAATCGAAGGCTCGTCTTACATCTTTATGACCAAAACCTGCTTCAAGCAATTCGGTTTTAACCACATCATTATTGGGTGGAATTTCATTGTCCTCGTCCATGTAATTTTCAAAAAGGTACATAAGGACATCAAATATATTTTCTTTCATAATTCCAAATTATTATTTAACGCGAATATAGCAACCACCAGCGGTTGCTTCAATATAGCCTTGCAATTCTAACATCATCAATTGTCCAGCAATGGATTCCACTGATTGAGCCGAACTTTCGACTAAATCATCGATTGACGTTGGGCTCAACATTATTAGATTCAATAATGTTTGTTGCTCAACGTCAAGTAATGATTGCTCAGGCTCGGAACGTAAAAAGCTAATGCGTTGTTTGTATTGACTTAACTCATCAATAATATCTTGCGGTGATTCGACAAGTTTTGCGCCTTCTCGAATCATTGCATTGCAACCGCGTGAAAGTGGACTGTAAATTGAACCTGGAATGGCAAAAACTTCGCGATTTTGTTCTAACGCCATGCGTGCTGTAATCAACGAACCGCTTTTTTGTGCGGCTTCAACGACTAATAAACCTTGGCAAAGTCCGCTGATAATTCGATTACGACGGGGAAAATTTGAACCTTTCGCAGTTGTGCCTGGTGGAAATTCAGAAACCATCGCGCCCGTGTTTACAATTTCTAACGCCAAATCTCGATTACTTGATGGATAAACACGATCCAAACCTGTTCCCGCAACAGCAATCGTATAACCCGCAGCACTTAACGCACCTTGATGACTGGTTGCATCAATGCCTAACGCCAGACCGCTTGTAATTGCAAAACCGTATTGGCTCAATTCAAATGCAAAATCAAAGGCGGTTTTGCTTCCCAATGCGGACGGATTTCGACTGCCGACAATCGCAATTTGTGGGTACGCCAAAACGCTTGGATTACCACGAATAAACAATAACGGTGGTGGATCATAAATTTCTTTTAATTGTTCAGGGTAAAGCGAATGGGTGACTTTTAGAACGTCATTATTGGGTTGTGCGAGCCATTGCAAATCGTAATCGACCAATGTCCAATCAAATTGCACAATCGCTTCGACCAAATTCTTTTTTATGTCCCACGACAATAATTCAGTTTCAGATGCCCTAAAAATTTCTTCGGGCGTGTGTTCTTCAATCAAACTTGAAAATGTTTTACAGCCCACGCCTTCGATGCGTAACAATGCCAACCAGTATTTAATATCTGCGTCGTCGCAGTTTAATGTTTTCATTGTGTTCTTACTTCGTCTGAGCGGTGAATATCATGTTTTGCTTCCATCACAAGCGCGTAACTCAAATGTTCAAACGGGCGGAATATCATAATTTTCCCCGCTATTTCGTCAGGTAATTGCACTTCTTCAGCATTGTCTTTAACAGGATCTACAATTCGTTTGCCTTTTTGATAAATGGTTAATTCATGTCCAGCAATTAAACCGTCTACACTGCCTTTATCAATAATTATCACACTGTACAAACCAATTAACGCTCGAGCATCCATCACGCCAACAATATGACCGAACAGCGGTTTTTCGGGGGGGTGTGGAAAAAAATTCAACGTATTTTCAACTTCAGGGCTTTGCATAATTCGATCGCCAGAGCGAATTTCGTGCGAACCTTTCGTAATTATTAGAGTTGCAGGATCGCCGTCATTTTGCATCGTTGCGTTGGCAATATATTTTGCTTCATAACCCAAAATACCATGCGTATCAGAGTCGTAATACGTTTCGCCAGCGCGATAAAGTGTGAAATTGTTTGTGGTGGTTTCACCCAATCCTTTGACGTAAATTTTATCGCCTACGCCAGCCATTAAATGCCCTTCGTGAAAGCCGACAACGTAAGGCGCATTTTCCAATTCTTTTTCATTAACCACTTTTGGTGACGTTAAAAAGGCAGCAATTCGCTCATGTGGAATTAAGTTAACGGGTTTTTCAAGTTCACTTTCACGCGCACACGGCAAGACTTTGTTATTTTTATCGAGCAGAAAACTTTCACGCCCTTTTTCGTATTCACGCGGTTTTAAAATACACGGTTTATCGGTTTGTATGGTTTGCGGACGTGACAAACTCAGCGAAGGTTTTCCATTTATTATGCGGAAATAAATCGTGTCGTTGGGATAAATCAAATTTGGATTTTTAATTTGAGAATTACTTTCCCAAAGCGTTTTCCATTGCCACGGATGTTTTAAGTATTTCCCCGAAATATCCCAAAGTGTATCGCCTTTGAGTACGGTGTATTTTTCTGGGGGATTAGGATTTAAAGTAATTTCATCGGCGTGACTTAGCGTCAAAACACAGAAATTAAATAATAAACCAATTAAAAAAGGGCAGGGCGTGGAACGTTTATTTTTCATGCTTACATTTCAAAGTTATAGCGAATTCGGATAGAATCCGCGCCTAATTTAGACATTTTTGAACATTATAGAGGAGAGTGCATTGAGTATTCTAACGATTCTCGAATTTCCAGATGAACGGTTGCGTAAAAAAGCCGCGCTGGTTAAAAACGTAGACAATCATATAAAACAACTTATCGACGATATGCTTGAAACTATGTATCACGCGGGTGGTATTGGTTTGGCGGCAACGCAAGTGAATGTACATTTGCAAATTTTGGTCATCGATACAAGTGAAGAAAAAAATTTGCCGCTGTGCCTGATGAATCCTGAAATTATCAGCAAAGATGGCGAATTTGAATACAAAGAAGGCTGTTTATCTGTGCCTGAATTTTTTGAAAAAATCATTCGTCCTGGACGTATTGTTGTTAAAGGATTAGATCGAAACGGCGAGCCAGTTGAAATTGAAGCTAACGATTTACTTTCAACCTGCATTCAACATGAAATTGATCATTTGAATGGCAAATTATTTGTGGATTATTTGTCACCGTTAAAACGTCAGCGCATTAAAGCGAAGCTGGATAAAATCCATCGTTTGGAAGGCAGATAATGAAAATTATTTTTGCAGGAACGCCTGAATTTGCTGTGCCTAGTTTGCAAAAATTGATTGATTTGGGACATGATATTTGCGCGGTTTATACGCAACCCGATAGACCTGCGGGACGAGGGCAACATCTTCAGCCGCCGCCAGTCAAAGTTTTAGCATTGGCACACGCTATTCCTGTTTTACAGCCGTTGACGCTCAAAACAGAAGATGAATTTGAGCAATTTAAAAATTTTGATTCCGATTTAATGGTTGTGGTCGCTTACGGAATGATTTTGCCACAACGTATTTTAGACACGCCACGTTTGGGTTGCATCAATGGACATGGTTCATTATTGCCCCGTTGGCGCGGTGCTGCACCCATTCAACGCGCCGTTATTGAAGGTGATAAAGAAACAGGCGTGACCATTATGCAAATTGTGAAAAAGTTGGACGCTGGCGATATGTTGCACAAAGAAATTTATGCCATAAAACCAACTGATACATCTGCAAATGTTCACGATGAGCTTTCAAAACTCAGTGCAATCGGTTTGAAAAAAGTGGTGTTACAAATCGAAAATGGTACGCTCAATCCAGAACCGCAAGACGAAAATTTAGTGACGTATGCTGCAAAATTAACCAAAGAAGAATCGCTGATTGATTGGACGCAAACCGCAGAAAAGTTGGTACGAAAAATTCACGGTTTGAATCCATGGCCAGTTGCACATACGATTTATAACGGTTTGGTTATGAAAATTTGGAACGCAGAAGTTTTAAACGAGCCAACAAATTTTTCGGCTGGACAAGCACGCAGCACGCATAAAACGTTAGACATTGCAACGGGCAACGGTTTTGTGCGGATTCATGAATTGCAAATGCCCAATGGCAAACGCATGAATGCAACGGCGTTTTTAGCCGCACATGATTTGAATGGCGCGAAACTTGGATAGTTTGTGCAAATCAATACGGGTTTTTAAAATCAATAAGATATAAAATCATTCCTCTTAAATACCAATATCCACTTACTCATATTAAATTTTAAAAATGCCTCTATTACGTTTATCCAATGTTTCAATCGCTTACGGTACACACGCTTTACTCAAACACGCTGATTTTCAACTCGATGCAGGTGAACGTGTCGGTTTATTAGGACGCAACGGCGAAGGTAAATCGACGCTGATGAAAATTATCGCTAACGATATTCATGCTGATGATGGCGATATTTGGCGACAACCCGAACTCAAATTAGCATGGTTAGCACAATCACCCGATTTGCCTGACGACGCGACGATTTATGATGCGGTTGCTAGCGGATTGGGTGATTTAGGTGCAATTATTGCACGTTATCATGATTTATCGTTGACGATGGATTATGAAGACGAGAAAGCCTTAAACGAATTGGGCGATTTACAACATGAACTCGAAGCGCGAGATGGTTGGGCGTTTCAACAGCGCGTCGAAGCGACGTTGAGTAAATTGAGTTTACCGCCAGAGTTA
>CAIRCR010000499.1 GCA_903877065.1 uncultured Pseudomonadota bacterium | reverse complement strand
TCGTAAGCATTAATGCGTTTTGCACAACATTCTCTCCGCTATTTGATTTATAAGTATTTTCACTTAAATATCGTCGCCATAATTTCGCACCATATTCTCCATGATACAGCCCTAAAATATGCCTCGTTACACTATTCAGCCGCACTTCTAACGCAAGCTGCTTTTGTATATAAGGCAATAATTTTAACAAAATTTGCTCGCGTGATTGAATTTCTCCATTGGCACCAAACAAAACATTATCAACTTCTGCCAATAAATATGGATTTTGATAAGCCTCACGCCCCAACATTACGCCGTCAATGTGTTGCAATAAATCCACCGACTGCTCCAACTTAGTTATTCCACCATTGAGGACAATTTCAAGTTGTGGAAAATCCCTTTTCAATTGATAAACCATCTCGTAACGCAAAGGAGGAACCTCACGATTTTCTTTTGGCGATAACCCCTTCAACCACGCTTTTCGAGCATGAACGATAAAAGTTTTGCAACCTGCTTGCGCGACCGTATCAATAAAGTGAGTCAGTTCATCATAAGAATCACGCTCATCAATTCCAATGCGCGATTTAACCGTGATTGGAATTTTCACCGCCGCCTGCATTGTCGCAATACAATCGCCAACCAATTCAGGCTCTGTCATCAAACACGCGCCAAAACGTCCGCTCTGAACTCTATCACTTGGACAACCGACATTTAAATTAACTTCATTGTAGCCCTCGTTTTCTGCCATATTTGAGCAAATCGCCAAATCACGCGGATTACTACCGCCCAATTGCAATGCAACGGGATGCTCTTCTGGATTGAATTGCAAAAATCGTTGCGAATTACCATGAATCAACGCGCCCGTTGTGACCATTTCAGTATATAAAATTGCGTTTTTTGATAGTAATCTGTGAAAGTAACGGCAGTGTCGATCCGTCCAATCTAACATCGGTGCAACACAAAAGCGGTGTGAGAGTTTTTCAGTGTTTGTCATGGTTCAAATTTGGTTTTGAGTGGTTATAACTAATTTAAACAGTGATTGCATTTTGTACATCTTCGGATAACTGCTTTGCATAATTATCAACGGTTGCAAAATCCAGACCTTCAACCATGACTCGAATCAAAGGTTCTGTACCAGAAGCACGCAATAAGACTCTACCTTTGTCGCCTAACGCTTGCTCCACAGCACGTACTGCGTTTTGAATGCCAACGTGATTTAAATCGACTTTTTTCGCGGTTCGCACGTTGATTAACACTTGTGGATATTTCTGCATTCCCGACTTTAAATCATGTAGCGACAACCCTGTTTTTTGCATTTCAGCCACAATTTGCAACGCCGCAATAATGCCATCACCAGTCGTCGTTTTATCCAAACAAATAATATGCCCAGAATTTTCGCCGCCAAGCATACTGTTGTATTCGTTCATCATTTCAATTACATAACGATCGCCAACATTGGCGCGTAACAGCGGTAAATTCAAGCCTTTGAGCGCGAGTTCCATGCCTAAATTTGTCATCAATGTTCCAACGACAGGACCCGTTAATAAACCCGCTTTCAAACGAGCTTTAGCAATGATGTAAATCAACTCATCGCCATCGACCAATTCACCTTTATGATCCACCATAATGACGCGATCACCGTCGCCGTCTAAAGCAATTCCACAATCTGCTTGTTGCTCTAAAACGGTTTTTGCTAAATTTTCAGGACTCGTTGCTCCGAAATCTTCATTGATATTTAAACCATTAGGCTCTGCACCGATAGTAATGACTTGTGCGCCTAATTCTGTAAAAACATTCGGCGCAATGTGGTAGGTCGCTCCATTGGCACAATCCACCACGATTTTCATGCCATCAAAACCCATGCCTGTTGGAACACTTGCTTTGCAAAATTCAATATATCGCCCTGCCGCATCAACGACACGCTTGGCTTTGCCTAATTTTGATGAATCCACAGTTGTAATGGGTAAATCCAAATGTGCTTCAATTTTTCGCTCAATATCGTCTGGTAATTTTGTGCCTTGAGCAGAAAAAAATTTAATGCCGTTATCGTAAAAAGGATTATGAGATGCACTAATCACAATGCCCGCTTTCGCGTGCAACGTGCGGGTTAAATAAGCGACAGCTGGCGTTGGCATAGGTCCTAATAAGCGCGTATCAACACCCGCCGCCGTCAAACCTGCTTCCAACGCTGATTCAAACATATAACCTGAAATGCGCGTATCTTTGCCAACTAAAACAAAATTATGCCCTTCATTGGCAAACACTTGTCCAGCCGCCCAACCGAGTTTTAATAAGAAATCTGGTGTAATCGGTGGTACACCGACTTTGCCACGAATGCCATCAGTTCCAAAATATTTTCTTGTCATAGTCTTGCCTCAAAAATGCGTGAATAAAAAAAGGAGAAGCGCGAAACACCTCTCCCCTTTCGTTTTGTCAGATTAAAAATGATTAGTGTTGCTCGACAGTTTTACCTAATGGTTCATCATCGCCGTCTAACTTTGATTCACCAACAACAATGTGCAAACCACCACGCGGCGGAATATCGTTCCAACCTTCTGGATCACGGACTGGTTTACGCGCCATTAAGTCATCAATCATCGTTTTATCGATAGTTTCGTATTTCATTAAAGCGGCAGCCATCGAATGCAAAACGTCCACATTTTCTTTCAAAATCGTTTCGGCACGCGAATAGTTACGGTCTATAAACGTGCGAATTTCCTCGTCAATACTGTGAGAAGTTTCTTCGGCAACTGTTTTATGACGCGTGACAGAACGTCCTAAAAACACTTCACCTTCTTCTTCAGTATAAGAAAGAGGTCCTAAACGTTGCGAAAAGCCCCACTTCGTGACCATATTTCGTGCTAATTCGGTGGCGCGTTCAATATCATTTGATGCACCTGTGCTGACCTGTTCCCAACCGAAAACAAGCTCTTCTGCAATCCGTCCTCCGTATAAACTCGAAATCATGCTGTCCAATTTTTGCTTGCTTGCGCTGTATTGGTCACGTTCGGGTAAAAACATTGTTATTCCTAACGCCCGTCCACGCGGCATGATACTGACTTTATAAACGGGATCATGTTCGGGAACTAATTTGCCAACAATTGCATGACCCGCTTCATGATACGCGGTCATTTCTTTTTCTTTTTCATTCATCACCATCGAATGCCGTTCAGCACCCATGATGATTTTATCTTTTGCCTTTTCCAAATCAGACATACTGACAACGCGCTTATTCATGCGAGCGGCAAACAAAGCCGCTTCGTTAATCAAATTTGCCAAATCTGCACCCGAAAAACCTGGTGTCCCTTGTGCGATATATTTAACTTCAACATCTTCTGCACTCGGTACTTTTTTGATATGTACACCTAAAATTTGTTCACGTCCACGCACGTCAGGCAATCCAACGGTAACTTGACGATCAAAACGCCCAGGACGCAATAATGCTTTATCTAACACATCAGGACGATTCGTGGCAGCAATAACAATAATGCCTTCATTACCTTCAAATCCATCCATTTCAACAAGCAACTGATTCAACGTTTGTTCGCGTTCATCATTACCGCCGCCCAAACCCGCGCCACGTTGCCGACCGACAGCATCAATTTCGTCGATAAAAATAATGCACGGTGCGTGTTTTTTTGCAGTTTCAAACATATCACGCACTCGTGATGCGCCAACACCGACAAACATTTCAACGAAATCTGAACCTGAAATCGTGAAAAAAGGTACTTTCGCTTCGCCTGCAATGGCACGCGCCAACAACGTTTTACCCGTTCCAGGAGGTCCAATCATCAACGCACCGCGTGGAATTTTACCGCCCAATTTTTGGTATTTTGCGGGATCTCGTAAAAAATCGACCATTTCTTCAACTTCTTCTTTTGCTTCGTCACAACCCGCAACGTCTGCAAACGTGATTTTGACTTGATCTTCTTCGAGTAATCGCGCTTTACTTTTACCAAAGCTCATGGGGTTGCGTCCGCCCATGCCGCCGCCATTCATCTGTCGCATGAAAAACACCCATACGCCAATCAATAAAATCATCGGTCCAAAAGACACCAATAATTGCATTAACAATGTAGGTTGTTCAGGCGGAACGACTTTTATTTCAACATTGTTTGCCAATAAATCGTCAACCAAATGCCCATCTGAGGGCGCATAAGTTTTGAAAATTTGCCCGCTTTGCAATTTACCTTTAATCATCTTGTCGTCAATCACGACTTGTTGTACTTGCCCTGCTTTGACAGAATCGATGAATTGAGAATAAGACAATGACGAATCAATGTGTTCAGTTTGTGTACTGCCGAAATTGTTAAATAGTGACATCAGTAACATCGCGATGACACTCCAAATGAGTATATTTTTTATCATATCGTCCAATTTAAACGTCCTTACCGGAGCGGTTCTCAATTTTAAAAACTGAGTAATTTTTAAAAACTGAGTAATTATATCGGGAATAATGTATTCCCGACGGTTTTTTATAATGCGGCTTTAAAGCCTTTTGCCAAAATATAAACTTCGTTACTGCGTGGGCGCGAAGCCTTTGGTTTACGAATGGTTACACTGGTAAATGCTTGCTGTACGTCTTTTTGAAAGGCTTCAAAACCTTCGCCTTGAAATAGTTTTACTAAAAAAGTTCCGTTTTTCGTGAGTACGGTTTTTGCGGTATCTAACGCTAATTCACCTAAAAAAATCGAGCGTGCTTGGTCGGTACTTTTGTTGCCGCTCATATTTGGAGCCATGTCAGACATGACTAAATGAATAGGTTCATTATTCAAAATGGCGTAAAGTTCGTTCAAAACGGATTCTTCACGAAAATCACCAATAACCATATCAACGCCTTCTAACGGTTCAATCGGCAAAATATCCAGCGCGACTAATCGCCCATTTTTACCGAGTAATTTGCGTGCAAATTGTGACCAGCCACCAGGTGCCGCGCCTAAATCAACGACATTCATCCCCGCTTTGATTAAATTATCTTTTTCGTGCAGTTCTTTGAGTTTAAACACGGCACGCGAACGATAACCTTGCGCTTGTGCCATTTTGACATATTCATCGTCAAAGTGTTCTTGCATCCATGTATTGCTACTTTTAGTTCGTGCCATAATGCGCCATTTTTAGTGTAGAATTGAATTTTATCAAGCCTTTTGAGTGTAGGAATAACAAGTGGATGCTGCAAAAAAGAAACAATTTAAATCGGATGCACATAGTTTAAAACCCGTCGTGATGATTGGACAAGGTGGTTTAACAACAGCAGTTTTAGCGGAAGTTGAATTAGCACTCGATAGTCATGAATTGATTAAAGTTAGAATTCGCGCTGAACGTGATGATCGTAAAGCGATTTGTGAGGAAATTTGTACTGCTACAAAAGCCGAATTGATTCAATCGATTGGGCAAATTATTGTGCTTTATCGCGTGAATCCGAAAAAATAAAATTGGCAACAAGGTCAAAGGTAAAAATAAATTTTTGCCTTCGACACTACGCTTATATTTATCTGTCAAACATATTGAATTGAAATAATTTCATATTCCACATCGCCTGCGGGTGCTTTTACCGTCACAACATCTTCAGCTTGTTTGCCAATCAAAGCCCGCGCAATCGGCGAACCAATTGAAATTCGCCCCTCTTTAATACTCGCTTCATCTTCGCCAACAATTTGATACGTCACCCTTTTTTCAGATTCAATATCTTCAATTTCAACGGTTGCACCAAAAATAACTTTGCCGTTTGCATCAACTTTTGTGACATCGATAATTTGCGCGTTGGCTAATTTTCCTTCAATTTCGCTAATTCTACCTTCGGCAAAACTTTGTTGTTCTTTCGCGGCATGATATTCGGCATTTTCTTTTAAATC
>CAIRCR010000498.1 GCA_903877065.1 uncultured Pseudomonadota bacterium | reverse complement strand
TCGCGTACTTTATCGTTTTCGTAGTTGTATGATTCTGATTCTTCACCGTCATCATTTCCGATATGTAACTTCCATTCTGGGTGGAACTCAAGCATTAGAACATCACGTTGTTTCTTTCTGCCAATTGCATCAATGTGTTCAATAAGTTGTGGCATGATATTTTTCTCAGTAAATGTAATTTTGTTCTATGGTACTCAATCAAAGCGACAAAAACAGACGTTGTTAAACTATTTTTTCGTCTGGTATCAAAAAGATGATTCATAAAAGAACCACCGTTTTATTGACGGTTCAAATTTTTATTTACCCAACTGCCATTTACTTTCAGCTTTTCCAAAATCATCGAGAGGATATTCGTTTCCATTGAAGTACAAAGTGACTGTTAATGCTTTTCTTTTTGATTTTGATTTTTCACCATCAATGTCATACGTTGAGCTTGATGTTAGAATCAAATCTTTAAAACCATTTGTAGTGCCATTTCCAACGCTAATAGATGTTGAAAAATTTTCAATAACATCTTTATAACCTTTGTCGAGCATTCGTTGATATTTGTCACCACATCTATCCAGCTCCTTAACATATCCACTACTTGAGAGTAGCAAACCACTAGAACCACCAAGAACTTTTTTAATTTTTGAACCGTCAAAAATATATAAATTTTTAGAATCTCCCGTCCAACCATCGTGAGCGCAATTGGAAGGGCTAAAGCTAGACGAGAAGTTCACACCAAAAGCTCTAATTTCAGATGTTAAGTCATATCTTGCGGTATCAATTTTTAAGCTACCACTTCCAATTACCAAACTTGCATCTTCTTCAATGACGCTTTTATGAGTTCCAATAACATTTGTTGCATCTGAGTTAACCAACGCAAGAACTAAATCTTTTTGTTGTTCGGAAGAATTCATGTCGGATTCTTTGCCGTTGTTTAATGCTAGTGCAACGATAGTATTTTCATTTCCTTTTGTCGTTTTTTTACAAGCACTAGCAACTAATGAATCGTTGAATTTTTGTAGTTTTAAATTTTGGCTCACTAAATCCAAAACTTTTGTAGAACACTCTTGCCCTACACTTTCTGTGGAATTTACATCAACTGCTTCGGCATAAGTGTTTAAAGAAAGTGAAATAGCGAAAGCACCGATAAATAATTTGTTCATGAATCTCTCCTTTGGTTTTTATTTTTTATGGCAGCGTGTCAATTTAGCAACGCCAGCAGAATCTTTGATAGACAGCACATTGTTAGAATTACTCAACGTCCAAGTTTCTTTGCTCGGATCTGAACACCCTCCATCATCACAATTGGTTGCCGTGATTTCAAGTACCTTGCCTTTTGTTAGCCATTTGGCACTGTTTATTTGAGAAGATGCTTCATGTTGATGAATGCCATCTTTATCAATTTTCATTACAACATTGTCCATTGCATCATCCCATGACGCATTTTTGCAATCATCCGACCATCCTCCATAAAACTCTTTTGGAATTTTAGAATCTGCACTTACAGCATAAGACATTGATAAAAAACTTATAATGCCGACAATTTTTATAATTTTCATTTTTTTCCTCTGTTAAATGTAGCGGGAATAATTTCCCTTTGTGTTACGTTTCAAAATACTTCTTCGCGTGAGTGGTATTGAATACTGACCATAATTTTTCCAATGCGTAATAAATCTCTACTACTCAAACCGCCATGATCTATCAGGTCGTGCATAAAGTAACCGCAATTTCTGTCGCCAAGAGGGTCATACGTCAAACTGCGAAAAGCATTCCAATCTTCGTTAGGATAATCTTCCATTGTACAAATACTGGGGTTGTAATAAATCCAATTGTCTCTATCTTCAAACCAATCTGGGTCATCCTCTCGCATCCAGCAAATAAGAGAGAAACAATCCACTTCATCGCTTAGGTTTTCGCACGCAAAACGTTGTGCGTTGCATAAACGTTCATTCAAGTTTTCAATGTATTGCCAATCCGATGTTGAAAGAGGGATATTTTTACCATCTGGAATTTTTTGTACTGATTCAATACGTTTTTGTAATTCATTAAAATCAATGCGTGAAAGCGCAAAATCTTCTAAGGCATAAAGATGTGTATGACGTATATCTTCAAGCCAATGTATTTCATCCCAAGTAATAAAATCATCAGGTAAATGGTCGTATCGATCGTATCTTTCATTAAGTAAAAACAAAGGGACAGATTCTTCGATAAACCATTCTAAAGGGATAGCCGCATCTGAAGAGTTTGTTGATTTGATAAACAAATAAGATTCTTTTTTTGATTTAATTGGCTGAATCCATAATTCGATATTTCCAAAACTATCCAAGAGAAGAGCAGTTGTTTTATCCAACTGACTAATGATATTTTCTTTATGACTTCTAAATTTTTCCGACATTAACATCACCTTATTAAATTTTATACGTTCTAAATAATTATCTTCCCATTCGCACAGAGGGGTATTAAATGTTCTGGTATCTGACGGAATGAAGTTTTCGCTAACAAAAATATCTAATGGTACTTTGTTGAGTATTTGATTTGCCTCAAATGAAATAGCATCTAATTCAACACTAAACTGTTTGTGTTCTTCAGGTGTCATTGAATCAAAATAGGGTTGCTTGCCTTCCCAAAATTGTTGCGTAGCTTTGTTAATAGGTTCTACTTTTTGTCTAATCAATGTTAATTTTTTTTCCATTCGGTGAATTAAGCCGTTTTTAGTTGCGAATTCACTTGCACAAAGTTTATCTATTTCATTTTGAGAAAATTTTCTTTTTGAATGTTTGTTAATACTTAAATTAAATAAAGGTGAGTTGGCATAAGAACTGAAATCATCTAACAAAACTTTTTGATTATTTGTAACGTAATCAAAAAATGTATAAGGGAATTGATATTCATAAGTTCTGCAATAATAAGCAAACAAAACTTTTGCAAAGACATACGGAAGATGTTTTTTTTCAAAATAACACCAGTGTTGTAGACAAAAAAGTGTGAATTCACTTTCTAATTCTGGTGGATAATTTCTGAATTTTTCATTTGGCATATACTTTTCCAAACACGAATCAAAATAAGCAAGTTTGATAAAGTATAAATAGGAAAAGCGACAAAAACTGGCTTTTATAAAAATAAAAATTAGAATTGAACTAAATTTCTCAACGGTATGAACCTTAACCATCATGTCTTATTGTAAATTCTGTCAACACGAACCTGCTGATTCACTGCATCGGATATACCACGATACTCAATATGGCTTTGAGTTAGTAGATGATAATGCTTTATTTGGTCGGTTACTTTTAGAAATCAATCAGGCGGGTTTGTCATGGTCTACCATTCTGAAAAAATCAGATAACTTTTATAACGCTTAC
>CAIRCR010000497.1 GCA_903877065.1 uncultured Pseudomonadota bacterium | reverse complement strand
TGATTTTTACAAATTTAAATAGGAAAACAATGAATACAGATAAATTATTAGCATTAGTTGAAAGCGTTTTAAACGAGCGCAAAGCTCAAGATATTATTATTTTAGACGTTCGAGGCAGAACAAGTTTTACCGATTACATGGTTGTTGTGACAGGAACGTCGAATCGACACATTAAGACATTGTGTGATTATGTCGATGTGGCTGCAAAAGAAAGCGGTTTTTATCCGCTTGGAATGGAAGGCGATATGACTTCAGATTGGGTGCTTTTGGATTTGGGCGATGTGATTGTGCAAGCAATGACAATTCAAGCGCGTGATCATTATCAACTGGAAAAATTGTGGACTGTTGGTGGTGAAAAAGAAAATATCGCGGCATAAAAAAGGGTTGGGCAGGCTTTAAACCTGCCCTTTTTTAGCATCAAATTTTAGCTGTAATGCACTTGCGCTTTACCTTCGCCGATTACAATTTCGCCCATCGTAAAGGCTTTTTCACCCAATTTTGTTAAAAAATCAAGCGTTGCCATTTCGTCTTCTGCGGCAACACAAACAACCATTCCAACGCCACAATTAAACGTCAGCAACATATCTGCTTGTGAAACATTGCCGTTACTTTGTAACCAATCAAAAATTGCGGGAAATTGCCACGCATTTAAATCAATTTGGGCGTTCAAATTATCAGGGATCACACGCGGTAAATTTTCCGTCAAACCGCCGCCAGTAATATGAGCCAATGCGTGAACGGGAATTTTTTTAATTAACGACAACAAAGATTTAACGTAAATTCGCGTTGGAGCTAACAATGTTTCGCCCAATGTCTTTCCATCGAATGATTCGTCTAACGACGATTGATTGCGTTCAATTATTTTACGAATTAACGAATAACCATTTGAATGTGCGCCTGAAGACGCTAACCCAATCAATTTATCGCCAGCACTGACTTTTTTGCCATCGAGCATTTCTGATTTTTCAACAATGCCAACACAAAAACCCGCTAAATCGTATTCACCATCGGCATACATACTGGGCATTTCAGCGGTTTCACCACCGACTAATGCCGCACCTGCAAGTTCACAACCTTTGCCAATACCTTCAATGACAGCCGTTGCGGTATTTACGTCTAATTTTCCTGTTGCGAAATAATCCAAAAAAAACAGAGGTTCTGCACCTTGAACAATAATGTCATTAACACACATCGCGACTAAATCAATGCCGACCGTATCATGAATACCCGAATCAATTGCCAATTTTAATTTCGTGCCAACGCCATCTGTGCCTGAAACTAAAACTGGATTTTTATATTTATCTAAAGGCAACTCAAACAGTGAGCCAAAACCACCCAACCCTGCCATCACACCTGGAATATGCGTTTTTGCTGCAATCGGTTTAATGCGTTCAACCAACGCATTTCCAGCCGCAATATCAACGCCTGCATCTTTGTAATTTAAAGTGTCTTTGCTTTCTTCATTCACGATATGTTCTCTATCAAGTGTTTAAGGCTAACAAATCAAGGTTTGCACTCCAAGCATTCAACATGAGGAGGGCAAACCTTGGTTTGAATGGAGTTAAGTGGTTTTTTTACTGCCGTGTAAACGAATCAGCAATGCCGCCTCGTCATAACTTAAATCGGATTGGTGCATCAATTCATCAATACTTGCGCCATCACGAATTTTACGAATATCAACGTTGTATGGACTGTTTACATTGACTAATTCGCTTTGCTGAAATTCATTCATCTTTTCGACGAGTTGCGCTAACTGTTGTTTTAAGTCGTGCAATTGTTCGTGCGTTGTCGCAGTATTTTCATTTACCGTCAACGCAGCCGAACACAAGCCGTAAATATCGTTTTTATTGCCGTCTACGATGGGCAGTAATCCACCATAATCGCGTTTCAACTGCCAGTACAATTTGCTCAACCAAAGTATAGCAATGAGTGTCACCACAAATGCGACGACTATAATACTAAAGCCGATTAACACAACACTGTCATCAAACACGCTCGTCAATGTGTTGCCTGGGTTTGTCATCCTGTTCTTCCTCGTTTTCTTCTAATCGTGGATTATTTCTATGCGGCTTGTTAGGCATACGATATTCATCCTTGTGTATTCTTTTCGCTTTGATAACAGGATAAGTGGGGGAAACGGCTTGAATTTCTAACATAATAATTTCTCCGATTACGCCCCACTCATCGTGGGTGCGTCAGGGTTTCTTAACGGGCGTGGTTGAAGGCTTTAAATTAAGTAATTTAGCGCGTTCTTCATCACTTGCACCATAACGTGAAAAGGCTTGCGACGACACAACAAGTGTAACGCGCCGATTTTCAAAACGACCTTTCTCATTACTATTATCGGCAATCGGATGATATTCTCCATAACCCGTTGCCGATAAACGAAGCGGATCAATCCCCGTCTTAATTAGTTCGTGTACCACACTCGTTGCTCGTGCGGTAGACAAATCCCAATTTGAACGAAAAATTACCGTATCAATGGGAACGTTATCCGTATAACCTTCAACGCTAATCGCATTAGGTAACGGTGCAATAACCGTTGCTATCGTTTTAAGCACATCAGTTGCCTTGCTTGATAATTGATCATTACCGCTAGTAAATAGCAATTCGCTACTCATCTGTAATTCAATCCAAAAGTCGTGTTTTTTCACTGAAACCAGATTATCGTGAATCATCGGTAATAACACTTCTTCAAATTTCGCAGAGGCTTGGCTGAGTTTTTCGCGCTCTTGCAAAATCGCTTCGCTCAATTCCCGACGTTTTTCAATGTCAGCATAAGGTTCACTTTCTAACGGAGGCGGTTCGGCAATTTTGGGTGGTTGCTCAAAAAGCGTAATTGGTTCTGTCACACGCTCTTTTTCAAGCATTGAACTTACAGTAAAGGCTTCAGAAAGTGCCGTCGATAAGGTTTTGTATTTACCTTCATTCAAGGACGAAATGGAATACATTACGACAAAAAAGGCAAACAAGAGCGTAACGAAATCGGCGAGAGCGTGCATCTGGGCTATGTGGACCAGTCGCGCGATGCGCTGGACGACAAGAAGAACGTCTGGGAGGAAATCTCCGGCGGCTATGACGTGATTTATCTGGGCAAGCGCGAGATCAATTCACGCGGCTATTGCAGCGCCTTCAACTTCAAGGGCGCGGACCAGCAGAAGAAGGTGGGCATGCTCTCGGGCGGTGAGCGCAACCGCGTGCATCTGGCCAAGATGCTGAAAAGCGGCGCCAATCTGCTGCTGCTCGATGAGCCCACCAACGATCTCGACGTGGACACCCTGCGCGCGCTGGAAGACGCCCTGACGGACTTTGCGGGTTGCGCGGTCATCATCTCCCATGATCGCTTCTTCCTCGACCGCATCGCCACGCATATTCTGGCCTTCGAAGGCGACAGCCATGTGGAATGGTTCGAGGGCAACTTCGCCGATTACGAGGAAGACAAGAAGCGGCGCCTGGGCGTCGACAGCGTCATCCCGCACCGGCTGAAGT
>CAIRCR010000496.1 GCA_903877065.1 uncultured Pseudomonadota bacterium | reverse complement strand
GGTGACAATGCCAGTACAAGTTTAATGGATTACGCCACAGCGGTTTTTGATGAACCATTTGATGAACAGTCTGTTATTTCAGAATACCGTCAATCATTAGGCGGTTATTTAGCATTATCACCTGTTGAAGATATTTACTATCCCCCGCCAGAAAAATTAGCCGCACTTCAAGCACAGCATTACCCTGATTTAGAAAGTTACATCAAAGCACAAGCTAATCTATGGTTTGGTGAATTAGAATTTGCTAATCATCCTGATTTTTGGCGAGTGGAATTAGCACACAAACTCAAAAAGCATTTTTTATTTCAAAATTTATTACGCTTACTTGATGGGAAAATTAACGATTGGCAAGATTTACTGCCACGTTTTAAAAAAGGTTTGGGGCTTCGTGTTCAAGCTAATGATGAATGGATAGAACAACTGTTGACCAGTTTGGTCGCGTTGGTGTCTGTTGCTAGAGATGATGGTTTTCTCAATCAAATCGAAGAAGCAGGTGTTTTAAAACAGCTGTTGCTTTATCAAGAGCAAAATTTGCCATACAAATTATCACCCTTACTTGATGTGCGAATGCAACTGTGGTTACGAGAATTGCGGCGATTAGTGGTTTTATTGCCAGTGCAAGATGAGCCGCCTGTTTTGTTATTTGCCGATGATGCTGGGGTGCCTAAAAATCGCGTGGCATTACCTGCGATTCACTGTCGAGATTGCGGGGCAATGGGATTATTAACTCAAAAGTCCGACGATGATCGACAAGTCAGTAATAGTCTTGACACAATTTATCGGGCATTTTTTGAACATTCACCAAAAACGAGTTTCCTGTTTCCCATAGAAAAAAGTAATCGGTCTTTGACGAATGGTGTTTATAAAAATTTATGTGGGTGTTGTGGACGATTAAATAATTCCAATGAACACACTTGCACCATGTGCCAAGCCGCAGACGGTTTGTTAAGCGTGTTTTTAACGAATAATGTTCATTTAGTACCTAACCCTAAATTAGGTACTGCTACCATAATTACTCGTAATGATTGCCCATTTTGCCAAAGCAAAAACAGTTTGCTAATTGTCGGCGCAAGAGCAACCAGTTTGTCATCGGTTTTGGTAGGACAACTTAGCACCTCTCGATTTAACACCGACAAACAGTTAATTGCTTTTTCAGATGCTGTGCAAGATACCGCGCACAGAGCAGGATTTATTGCCGCTAGAACTCGTTCTTTTGGGTTTCGTGTCGCGCTCAAATACATTATTGATTCCAGCGAACAGCATTTATCGTTATCCAAACTCATCAAACAATTTCATCAACATTGGTTAAATGAATTAGGGCAGGAAAAATTTATTGGGACTTTTATTGCCGCAGACATGGAATGGTTGCGTGATTTTTCAGCACTCAAAGAAACATCACAATTGCCGCAAAATTCCAATTTAACCTCGTTAATTAAGCAACGATTAGCCTTTGAAATTGTCAGTGAATTAGGTTTTCGTTCACGCATTGGACGCTCATTAGAAAGAACGCAAGCCGCTGTTTGTTATGTTGATGAAGTGCAATTAGAAAAAACTGTCGAACCCTTACTCTCACGATTGCGTGAAAATATCGGGGGCTTGCGCTCATTAGATGCCGTGACATTGCAACACTTTATGCTTGGATTGATAGATTATTTACGACTAAATGGCGGAATTTTTTCACAAGAACTGCAAAGCTATATTTATGAGAATGCGGATACGGGCGTATTTATTCATCAGAAACATTTGCCGAATTTTTCACCCGTTGCAAGGCAACCTGTTTTTTTAGCTACTGCGAATACAAAGGGTTTAGAAACTTTACAATCTTCAATTTGGTATAAAAATTGGCTATTGAAAAGTTTATTTTCTGAAGATGAATTACACGGTGATTTTACCGCTGAAATTTATCAAATTGTATTAGCGCAACTAATAAAAACAGATGTTTTACTTGAATCTACTACCAAAACCAATAATACCAATGGGATGGACTCCTCTCGACTATACGGTATCGAGGTACCAAGCTGATAT
>CAIRCR010000495.1 GCA_903877065.1 uncultured Pseudomonadota bacterium | reverse complement strand
TTTGAGTAAAGAGACTGTTGTTAATGACGATGAAAGTATAGATATTTGGGCATACAACGTATCCGACCAACGCGTTAACGCGCTGTGCCGATCTTCCATCATGACAACTAGCTTTTCTTTGGCGGAATTTTCCAAGGCTTCTTTTGTTAAATAGGCAGTTGCACCTAACGTAATCAGCATGATAAACACGGTTTGAGAAAGCATGAGCAGCAACAATCTATTTTTTATTTTCATGGGATTATTCAACATTTAGAAGGAGTGACAAAAGGGATTTAAGCCCCCTCGAATCAGAAAATTGTTCAGGTTTAAGAAATAAACTGCAAATCGCTACTGTCTAAATTTACTCGTCCACTGAATTGGATAAATTTAGTGGGTGTATAAAAATTACTCGAACCATCTACATCAAAATACAACGCGCGTGTTGTGTTGTCATAAATCAAACTCGCATCCACCGCCGATTTCAAAACGTTTACGCTGGCAAAACCTAACAAGGCAAATTCTGGACTGAGTTGAATTTTATCGATGCCTTTTGAAAAATCGGTAATCGTGTCTAAATTCACAGCACGAGGCGCGAAATCACCGACAAAATCATAGTCGTTGATATTAAAAACAAATGTATCTTTACCGCTTCCGCCTGTTAATTTGTCGCTACCTTTGCCGCCTTCTACCGTATCATTACCACTCATGCCATTTAACGTATTATTCATGGCGTTGCCAATCAGCACATTTGCCAATTCATTACCCGTTGCCATTATTTTTGCATTACCTGTGAGCGTTAAATTTTCAACATATTTTGGCAATGTGTAAGTGACGCTACTTTGAATGCTATCAATATCCGTTTTGCTGGTTTCAATAATTTTGTCGCCAATATTGTCTACGATATAAATGTCGTTACCATTTCCGCCTGTGAGCGTGTCACGCCCTGCCCCGCCGTCAAGCGTATCGTTGGCACTTGTCCCAACTAAATAATCATTACCTGCCGTGCTTTGAAATGGTTTAGTAATACTTACAGAAGAACTTGCCGCACCACCCAAACCGTCATCGCCGTAAATCCAATTCAATGCCGCTAAATCGTAAGTCTGAAATTCGGTTTTGTAATCGCCTTTGTGAGAATAAGACATCACGGTGTTATTCGTATTATCTTCGCTTTTAGGCAGAGTATTGGGTGATTCAAAAGGATGTTTTAAACCCAGCGCATGACCGACTTCATGAAGTAGCGTTTCATAACCTTGAGTGCCTGCGGTCGGTGTCGCGTTTGACGTATTCCATTCCACGTCATCCAAATAAATGTAAGCATCACCCGTGTAAACCGTGACGATATTTTTACCCGTGTATTGATAACTGTAGGTGTTATTACACAAACCTGCTGTTGATGCACCTTCTAAATCGACATTCGCAAAATGAATATCGGCATTTTTACCTGAAGCCACCGCTTCAAATGTAATTCCTGTCACCGAACACGCATAAGCCAAAATCGTCTGCACCACGGCTTGTTGATTTGAATTAAAAATATCAATTGGCGAATTTCTTTGAGTATCAGCAAAATTTTTAACATCAAATGTGTAATAAAGCACAGAGCGTGCAGGATTGAGATAATTCCAGTTAATACTGTCATCGAGCAACGCATCTGTGCTTGTAATGCCTGAATAATTGACATAACTTAAATCTTTAACTGTTAAATTTGCAAAAATACCGTTCATATTCAATCCTCAATGCGTTAAGTAAACATTTATGCGTTTTTTTGTGTTTTAAAAAAATTCAATTTACGCGACCATTTTTTATTTTCAACGGTCACACGCGGTGGCAACGCAAATGTGACTTTAACCTTTAAACCGCCCAATTCCGATTCACCCAATGCCAATTCAGCGTGATGAATCCCCGCGATGCGTTGCACAATCGAAAATCCTAAACCTGTGCCGTGAGCGGCGTGCGCGGTTTCGACGCAACGATGAAAGCGTTTGAGTGAATTTTCATATTGATCTGGCGCAATGCCAGGTCCTGAATCTTCCACACAAAAAAGCAATTGCGAATCTGAGCCAATTAAACTGACTTTGATGTCGCCACGTTGCGGCGTGTATTTAATGGCGTTATCAATTACGTTACGAAGCAAAATGTTAATCAACAATGTGTTCGCCATAATCGGCACGATGTTTTCTTCGATAAACTCAACATGAATGCGTTTTTTATAAGCCTCGGCATCGAGTTCGGTAATCACGCGCACAATTTCTTGATCAACGTGCGTGATTGCTTTTGCTAAGTATTCTTGGTTTGAATCAATGCGTGAAAATGTCAGTAATTGCTGCACTAAATATGTCATGCGATGCACGGCTTGTTCAATTCGTTTCAATGCTTGATTTCGCACCGTTTCGTCAGCGGTTCGCAACGCTACTTGCGCTTGTGTGAGTAAACCCGCAAGCGGCGTGCGTAATTCATGCGCGGCATCGGCTGTAAATTGGCGTTCATGTTCAAAGGCTTGTTCTAATTGCACAAATAGCGTGTTGATTTCGTGAACGATTGGCACGATTTCGTTAGGTAATTTTTCAATTGAAAGTGGTTTTAAATAACTGGCTTCACGGCGTGAAAGTGCGATTTCTAAACGATTTAACGGTGCAAGCGCACGTCCAACAATTAACCAAATAACAACACCTAAAATGGGTAAGCCCACAAAAAATTGCATGACTAATTGCATCGAAATTTCGTCAGTTAATGCAGCGCGGATTTCTTCTTTTTGTCCGACATGAATAATGTATTCGCCGTTCGTGCTGGCAATACTGAAAACGTGCCACAAATGCTCGTCGATGCTTGTTTCGCTAAAACCGTGATCCATCGAAGACAAAGCAAATAAAGGGGCACTGTCTGAATGCAAAACAATTCCATTGGTTTTTGACCAAAGCTGAAAAGCAATTTTTCGTTCATATTTGTGTCCTAGCGTGCTGACTTGTAACAAATCATCGAACACGCCCCACAATTGATCGTCGATATTTTTTTCATCAAAACTGTGTAGCAATACTTTTGGAATTTAAATGATTAGGGAAAATACTATAGCCAGCATGGTCGGATCCCAAATAAACCGTTGGGAGTGATATTGCGACTGGAACAAAATAACCATTACCAAGTAATAGACCAA
>CAIRCR010000494.1 GCA_903877065.1 uncultured Pseudomonadota bacterium | reverse complement strand
TGTGGTTATATTTTCAAGCCGTTATTGCTTGGGTAAAGGCGACATTCCCGCAATACCGTAGTAAAGAAATGAAAGGGCTTGATTTCGGTTCGTTATACAACGTCTACAAAGATGCGGAACTTGATGCAAACGCATTAGAAACTGAAATAGCAAAGTTAATGCAAGATGATGACGTAACTAAAAAATCAGGCATTTATGCGTATGTACTAACGCGAAAAGAAAAACATTTAAGTGTTAGAGCATTTACGGCAACGCAAAAGCGAATTGCTTACGAAAAACAAAAAGGGATATGTAGCGCGTGTGAAGCACATTTTGAAATAGACGCGATGGAAGCTGACCATATTACGCCTTGGCACGAAGGCGGAAAAACATTACCCGAAAATTGCCAAATGCTGTGTAAAAACTGCAATAGAACAAAATCAGGTAAATAAACCGCTCAAATTTTGGGCGAAAAAAAAGCCCGTCACAACTCAATGCAACGGGCTTTTAATTTTAGCAATTAAATCAGTATCGACCACGCAAAAATGATTGAAGCGTCCACGCTTGTTGTGGTTTGTGTGGCTTTTGGTGAAATGGTTGGATGCTGTCAAGAGTGATTTTTTCAGGCTTTAACACTTGTGCATTCGCGTTATCTATTACCACGCTATCCGCCGTAACCTCCAGCTTTTTAAATCGTTGCGTACTCACGCTTTCGATTTCATCAAACAGCTTGTTTATGTCGGTTATTTGCCTAAAATCATGCTGGGTTGGATAGATGCTTTCGCGTGTTTCTTTGTCATCAATTCTATCCAGAATCACAATTTTAGTATTGACCGACGTACCAGCGCGTTCAAAGGCTATCGCTGGCAGGTGAATTGTTTTTGTAAGCACAATGTTATCTTTTGCAGCGCGTTCTAAAAATTCGTTAAACCGCTTTAATGCCATACCGCCGTCTGGAATTAACGCCACAACACGTCCACCATCACGCAAGTGTTTAGTGGCTTTTTCAACGTGTTCCATCGCCATTTTACCGCCCTTACCAAAAGGCGGATTCATGATAACGGCGTTAAATTTGTTGCCAATATACAAATCTTCAAACGTCCCGCCCTTGATTTCACCATTACCCGCTGTTCGCAAGGCTAAATCGCCTTGCAAATCCGTTGACGGTTCAATGTAAGTGTTTTTCGTGTTTTCAGGCATATAACGCGCAATTGCACCATGCCCCGCACTGGGTTCTAACGCGCTTTCACCCGCCGCTAAATTGGCAAATTCCACCATTTTCAACCCGATAGGCTCAGGCGTTGGGAAATAATCAACCCCTTTGCTTTTGGTGTTTTTATTGGCTTTTTGCGTGGCGAAATAATCAGAAATAGCCTTGTCAAACGGTGATATTTCTTCGAGTTTGTTTATGGCTTTGCCACCATGCCCTTGATCTAAATTAGGCTCGTCACTTGTGGCGTTTAGATAGCCATTTTTAAACGCATCAAGTAAGTTTCGCGCTTCATTGCCCATCGCAAGGTTTTCAGCCTCACTTGAGCGCGTGGCAATAACATCGGCAAAAATGCGTTTTTCGTACTTTGTACCAGTTGAAATGTACTCAAAAATAGCATCCGACACCTGCCCCGTGCGATAAATCCGCCCTTCAATTTGTATCGTGTCGGTGGGCTTTGTGGGCAGTCCTAAATTGATTAAAACCCGCGTCTTTTTGCCCGTGGTATCGTGCAAACTTACGCCTTCCTTGCCCTTATCGGTTTGCATCAAAATGATGTTTTTTTCGAGTGAATCATTATTAAAATCTTTAGCCGATTGCAAAATTTGTTTTTTGGCAACCGTGCCGTTGTAAATCATAACGTCACTAGCAAACGCGCCTTTTAGCGTTTCAATAGGGCTTTGCAAGTCATCTAATTTCAGGTTAGCAAAGTTAGGGTAATTTCTGGCAAAATCGGCGTATTGGTTTTGGATTTTGGTTTTATCGCGCCCTTCTAACTTATCCCACGCCGCGCCTTCCGTCATAAGTTTGAACGGGTTACGCGCCCCGCCGACGTTATAGCCATGAAAAACGACTACTTTGCGGTTTAGGGCTAAGTGTGAGCGTATGCGTTTAACAACGGATTTTGCTTTGACGGCTTCGAGTAGCTTTAGGCGTGACAGATAATCAAAGCTGCTCGAATGAATGTAGCTGCTTAATTCACGGTATTTTGAATCACTTAACGCCGATAACGCCGCGTCGATTTGCTCACCGATTTTGTCTTTTAAGATGATAAATTCACGCGAAAAATCCGCGTCAACTTTAAGACTGCGACCACTTAACGCGCCGCTTCTTTTCAGCGTTTCGTTAAATTGACGCTGCATTGCGCCGCTATTAACCCCCGCATCAGGGCGGGTTAATTTGTTGTAGCGCATCGAATAACCGAATTGCTGCATCATGAACTGGTCTTGACCGCTGCCTGAGTTATAGCCGCCGCCTTCAGTTTTTGGATAATCAAACAAATAACCTTCAGCGTAATCAATTGATTTTTCGTAAGCAAATGGCGTAGCGGATAGCATCAACACTTTAGAGCGTTTAGCGGTAATTTCGGCGTGGATTTCAGCTAAAATTTCTTTGATCTGTTTGTTTAATTCTTCAATGCGTTCAGTAGATTTAGGGTCTATATTCTCAGCCTTTAATAAATGACCATTGACACTGCGTAAATTACCTTGTATTAAATCGTCACGCTCTTTTCTAATTTCATCAAGCCGTGATTTATAAGGCTCTTCTTTGGCTTTTGCACCCGCCAACCCGTCAATTTTGCTAGGATGCAGGGTAATATCGCGCATCATTTGTTGCGCGGCTGTAGGTTCGCCCGCCGCGTTAGAATTGATTTTATGCGCTTCATCAAATACAACCATGTCCCAGTGACGATTTCTAAGGCTTTCGTTTTGATAAAAGTTTGCGTAACTGGTGATAGATATACCCTCGCCGCCGTTATCGGTAATACCTTCAAGGGCTTTTATTTTCAGGTGCAAATTTTCAGCGGATTCTATGAAGTCACTAGCGATTTTGTCGCCTGGTACGACAATCAAAATGCTTTTTTTGCCTTTTTTGTCAAAGCGTTTGATTGCACCAAGGGCGGTATATGTTTTGCCCGTACCTGTCCCGTTAGTAATCATCATGCCAAAATCATTATCAAAACGTTTTTCTATTTTGATAATGTCATCTTGTTGTTCTGGTAGCAAAAACGGCAACGTGGCGCGTATATTTTCTTCGGTTGCCTCGTAGGGGATGTTTTCAGCATCCGCTTGTAACTGCTTTTTTTGTTCGCGGGTTAGCGTTTCAACTCGTTGAGTAACTGCGTCAAGCTCGCTATTTCGCTCTCTGTCATCAAGTATTCCTTGTCCGCTATCATCGTCGCTTCCTTCACCGTTTGAATGTCTGGTATCAAGCCCAAATTGTCCGTGTCCCTCATCCACGCTAGGATTGCCCTGTTCTCCATCAGCAGGGGTGCGAACGTCAGATATGCCAGTATCGCCTTGTTGGGTATCCCCCGCGCTGCTAGTTTCTTCGCCTGTGAGTTGAGCTGCGTTTCCATTTGCGCCTCCGTCATTGAGAATAGTACCTCCATTGATTTCATTCTCAGTTCGGGGCGTTTGGCTATTTGATTCCAAATTGTCGCTGCTATCTGGTGCATTTTCTGATTCCTGTGTTTGTTGTTGCTGTTCTTTTTTCCAATTATCATCGCGCTCTTTTTTGCCGCGTGTGACTGTGAATAAATCAATGAATCCGTCGCCTTTCGCGCCCTTCATTGCTTGTTGTGTATCGCCATATTGACGTTTTAGCGCGTCATTGGCGGCTTTGAGTACGTCATTTAGGCTTATCGGTTCGCTGTCACCAAACAAGTTTTGAGTTTTACTATTTTCAAGCTCGTGATTAACAAACGCCGCCATTTCTTTAAACGCCACGCTTAAACGTCCACTGCTACGGTTATTTTCTTTGATAAATAACGCCATCGCGCCCGTTGTGGCATCAATGCCATTGCCGAATAAATCCGTTTGCGCTAGATATTCTTCAATGGTTAAGCCTTTGTCTTTGGCTGCCATAATCGCGTTAGTGGCTTTGATAATCGTATCAATGGCTTCTTGGTCAAGTGATAACTCGATACTGTCAGTGAGTTTTGCGCTTACTTTGCCCGTTTCTTTTTCGTTTAAACCTTTGGCTTTAACAAAATCAGGCGCGGCAGAATTTAGCGCGGTAATGATGTTTTTAATTTCAGGTTTTGAATCGTCCGCCATCATTTCAAGCAAGCGGTCATCATTGTAAGCACGGGCGAAAATTGCCGCCTGTAAACGGTCAAAAAGCTGTTTAGTTGGCTCGCCACTGGTGGTTGAGTATTGCGCGGCTTGTGCATCGCCTAGTGACTGCAAAAAGCCCAAAACAAACGGGCGGTTTTGCGTTGAACTTAAATCACCGTCAATCAACTTGCTGATTAGCGCATCATCTAAAAAGTTTGCATCACTACGCGCTTTTTCAGTAGCGGTCATTGCCAGTTTGTCATCGGTATTTGCATCGGTTGCAAAAGCCACGCGGTCTAATTTGCTTTTACGCACCCGCACTAACACGGGTTTTTTCATAGATTTAACTTTGCCTTGACTGATTCCAAAACTTTCAGCTTCATCAATTAACCATTCACGATATTCTTCCGCCGTGCCAATTCGATAGGCTTCAATAATTGCCATCGTGCGCCCGTTGCCCGATTCAACAACGCGGTCTTTACCTACAATCGGCGCACCGCTATCAGCACGGCGGGTTTTGCCTAAACTATCAACGTCTAAATCACGCGCTGTTTTGAGTACCCACGCCACGGATTCTGCACGTTTTCTATCACGCGGTTGTAATTCGTAGGGATATTCAGGGTTGATGTTGCCTTGATTGTCGTGTGACACAATCAATTTTGCGGCTTCAATCACTGCAAAGCCTGTTGTGACTTTCAAGCCTTTAGCGGTTTTGACAATGTTGTCGTCGCCTTCGGGCTTTAGATCAGAATCGGTAAAGGTTTCGAGGTCGGGGTTTTGCGCTAAAGCACTTTCATCCGCATTCTGCGTGGCTTGCGTGGTTTCAGGTGGCGTTTTTTCGCTTTGCGCCTGTTTTCGCAACGCCACAATTTTTTTCATGAACTCTAACTTTTCGCGCCCTGTAGGTGCTGCCATTAAAGCGGCTCTAAGGCTTGCTATGTCGCTTATATCGCTAGGTTCTACCTTGTCAAAAACAGGCTTAACGGGCGCATATTGGTAATTTCTTAAAATTGAATCTAACGCTTTTTGCAACGTCCCCGCCTCTTTTAAAGAGGCAAATAATTGATCGAATGCCGCGTTAATGCGTTTGCGTTCCTCACCTTCAGGGTAAGGAAATGTGTCACCAAAAAGCGGGTCTTTGTAATACTTGTTATCTGCCATGCTCGACAAATAATCATTTTTACGCCCTTGCTCTGCGAGTTTGTCCTCACAATACGATTGAAACGCCCTTGCAAACATTTCAAGGGTTTTTGACCAGTATTTGCCATCTTTGCCGCCGTCTAACGTCCTTGCACCCGTGTAAAACGATGAGGATGTTTCACCTGTTTTGACTTTGACACTGCCGCCTTCAGGCTTTGCGTCGTAATAAGCGGCGGTGATTCTTGTCCAATTGGCTTTATTTTTGATGTTTTTAGGGGTAGGTCTGTCATTTTTGAAATAGTCGTTAATAACATCAATTGCAGCCTCTAAATTACCCGCGTTTTTGATGTTTAATGCGAACCCATAACACCTTCTATCAAAATTATGTTTGCCATTAGCTAAATCTTTGTCGGTGTAATCAATGTTTTGCGTTTGCGGCACATCGCCACTAAGCATTTCTTGACGTAATTTAACAAACGCCTGTTGAATTGCACCCGCTGGTAAAAGCGTAGGATTTTCTGAAACAAAATCACCCGTTCCCGTGGGTTTGCCTGTTTCAATTTCAGCAATCATATTGTCGAGTGAGTGCAACCACTCATGCCCTAAACTACCGCCGCCGCTCATTTTGGTTAAGTTAATCACGCGATGCACGGGTTCATAATGCGCCGATGCCGCGCCACCACCTGCCGCCCCGCGCCCTCTTGCACCAAACGCCATAGCAAGCCGTCCGCCGAGTGCCATGTTGCCCATGTCAACGCCGATAATGTCGCCTAAATCACTAAAGGCTTCAGCGCATCTTTGAACGTGAAACGCCGCGCTTGCGGGGTCTTGAAGCACCCAGTTACCGCTTTGCACGTCACGCAAGCCTAACATTTCTTTGAGTTTTTGGGTTGATTCTGCACTGACAGGTTTACCGCCTACGCGCTCGATGTTATCAGCGACTTTTAACTGGAATTTAGTCTGCTCTTTGGTTGCACCTTTAACGGTAACGGTACGCGGGTCTTTTTCTGCCCAGCTCCAATCGGTGATATTGCCTTGTTTTGCCGTAGCAACGTGTCTTGAAAAAGCGTCACTGCCTTTGTAACCGCGATAATTTAAAACCGCGTGAAACTTCTCACCAAACGTAATCCAAGCCCGTGTTGATTCATTTTCGAGTAGGTTTTTAGCCTGTACACGCGCTTTAATTTCACTGGCTTTGTTGCTGGCTAGGCGGTATTCATATTGCAAGTCATCATCATAGGCTTCATAGCCATTGCCTAAAATGCGTTTTTTGCTTTGCAGTTCAGGGTGTGCGTCACGATAGGCGATATATTCTTTGTTTGCAGCGGCTTCTATCTTGGATAATTCAGCAACTTTTGCATCAAGTTCAGGGTCGGGTTTCCATTTGCGGTCACTGCGTTTTCTTTGTTCGTATTTCGCGCTGTTTAGCTGATTCTGCGCCCTGTTCCATTTTTGATAAACCTCATCATTGGCTTCTTTTGCCGCCTTTGATTTTTCCATCAATTCACGCGCAATGCTTACCGCGTCTTGATATTCCTGCGACTGCGTGGCGTTCATCATCACGCCCTGCCATTCGTCTTTGATTTCAACTAAAACGGCGGTGACTTCTTCAGGCGTTTTGCATTTTTCCATCCGCTCACGGATAGATTCAATGCCTAGCGCGTAATCACGTCTAAATTGCGGGTTGTCTTCAGGCTCTTTGGCAATTGACGCATAAACGCGGTCTATTAAAAAACCCGCTGCGGGTGTCATGCCGTTAGCTTTTGCGGCTTCCCAATCCACCGCGCCGAATAGGTTTGATTTAGTGATTAAGGTTTTGGCTTCACGCGGATTTTTCTCGATTTCTTCAAAATCAATTGAACCGACTTTGACCGTTTCACCTAATTTTGCGGCGTTGCGTATCATGGCAGCGGCTTCTTCTTTGCGGCTGCCTGCAATATAGCCCGTGTCACGATAGCGATAATTAGGGCTGTTTGGGTCAAGGTCGCCTAAATCTTGTGTTGACGGCTCTTGCGTTTGCTCTATAATTATACCCAAGTCACTTTGTCCTGGTGTTCCGTTTGGGCGATCTTCATCGGTATTTTCTGAGGATAGAGCCGCTAAAGGAATCTGGTCGCCGATACCAGAAGGTGTTGTCTCGGACTTCACCCAAAGTGGCGGATGTTTTTCATCTAATTTTTTTGTTCTCGATACAAGTGCTGTTTCCACGCGGTAAAAATCACCAGTTTCGTTTGGTGTTAATTTAACAATAGCCACGTTAGTTATTTTTTTCTTTCCCTCAATTTTCTTTTCCAAAAGTAACGCGCCGCCTCCTGCCTTCCTAATGACATCGGGCGATTTTGTAATCTGAAAAACAAACTCCTCAATAGATAATCCTGTTTGTTCGATTTCTTCGCTATGACCCGCCTTGATATGAACCAAACCAAATTTTTCATTCTCGGTTTCTTTGCCATATTGCAAAATAATTTTTCCTGCTTGTCTGCCTATGGCGTGGGCTATTTCTTGATTGATTTCGCCAAAACTATCATTGCCATCTGGTGATGAAATAACAGACTCTGGTATTTTTTGTTTTCGCAATTCAACAATGCGTTTCATCAAGTCCAATTTTTGCGCCCCAGTAGCCGCATTTTCAAGGCTTGCATATAGTTCTTGGATGGATTGATTTATATCATCAAAAGTAGTGTGTTTAAAGTCTATGTACATGGCTAATTCCCCAGCGCAGATAAATCAAGGCTTGACCACTTATCAACCGCACCCGCTACGATTGCATCATTTGAAGCAACAACAATCTCACCCGCTGCAATGATTTTTTGCGACAAATCGTTGATGTTTTCGCTATCGTGCTGCCCCGCTATGACTTCTTGCAAAAATATGATGTTTTGGTCAGGGGCGGGGGCTTGTGTGCCATTGAGCAAGGCTAAATCTTCTTTAATTGCCTTGCTTAATTTGCGCGATTCTATGATAGATACGCCGCCGTTATTGAGCGTTGAAAGGTTGGTTTTAATCCGCTTACTAATTGCGCGTGATTCAATGATTGAAAGTGCCATTACTTAACTCCTTTCGCATTTTCGTTTGAATTGTCACGGTCAAGCTGCAATAGTTTTGGTTCGTATTGCTCCATTAAGCCTAAGCCGTCTATTTTCTCAATTAGCGCGTCCATTTTGTCATCGAAAATATCACCTTTACCTACAAGCGTTTCAAGCTCTGCAATTTCGCTGTCAATATCTGAGTTGCCCGTTGCATCAGGCGGATTTATCGTTTCAGGCTCTACGACACTTTTGTTTAATGCAATAAAATCACGCAATACCAAGCCTTGACTTGCGACAAAAGTAGGCTTATCTGAAGGGCGCAAATCTTTCGGTATGCTGCTCCAAAACATCCATTCCGAATGTTCTGAATCACTGTAATTAAGACCTTTTTTCTTGTTCTCTATCATTAAGTCAAGCCAATCTGCCCTAACTTGTTTTTTTGTTTTGTATTCCGTTGGCTCTACGGCTTGCGGCTCGATAACCTCAGGTTGTGGCGGCTCAATTTTGGCTAAAAACTCATCCACAACAGGCTTAATCACATTCGCAACAAAGGCTTTCACATCAAGGTCAAAAGGAATTTTAAAGCCCCATTCGCGCAATTCTTCAAGGGTTGATGTTGAATCGAAAATGTCTTCACCCTCAAAATCTTTAACCACCATGAATGACAATCTATAACTGCCATCCGAAAAAATAATCTTAATTGAATCTTTGCCGGCATCGTCGATATTTAAAACTAAAGAATCACCGCCCATTAGCTTACTTTGTTTTATCAAAGGCGATAATCCGATAACTTCAGCAAACAAAGCGGTCTTAACGCTTTGCATAATTGCATCAAGTGATTTTGTACCAATGGCGGGAATTTTATGACTTGTCGGATTAGCATTTAAGTAAGCGATTGCCTTTTTCTTGATAGCATCACTGATATTTGCCGCTTCGATGTTGGCTTTTGCTACGGGGTCTATGTATTGCGGCGCGGGTGTTTGCCCTGTGGCTTGCGGCTCTATGACCGGCTCAGGCGTAGGCGTGATTTCATTACCAGTTGATTTATCCGCATATTCTGCCTCTTGTTCTGCAATTTGTTCTTTGGGCGATTCAATATCCATTTCGTCATTATCGCCAAACATCATTGCTTCAAAAGAAATTTCGTCGCCATTTCTATTGATAAACGTAACAGCTACGTCGTATTCTGGGCGAGATCCAAAATCTTCAACGTTTGGCAGTCCCGTTCTCATACGGTTAAAAAAAGAGATTTCTTTAATTTCTGCGCGAGGGTCAAGCTCTTTGACTTGCTCTGTAATTTCAATGCGCTTTGCATCAAGATAAGCATCTACTTCCTTATGCTCTTTTGCCGTTAAATCTTTATCGCTCATGTAAAAATTTTCTTCACTAAAGTCTTTTTTCTGCTTTTTGAGCAGTGCCATTAACCTTTTCTCGACTGTTTCAGGTCGTACTGCGGGTGATTTTCTGATGATTCCATTAAAATCAGACACTTTTAAGCCAATCATTTCAGGCAGAGCGGGTTCATAGCCAATACCTGACAGTGCATAATCACTAGCCCTAACCCTGCCTTTGTTTATTTTGAAATATCCTTCTGGTATTTCTGGTTCAGCAGGTTCAATCGGGGTAGGTTCAGGTGTTGGCTCGATGATTTCAGGCTCAACAACAGGATTCGTAACCGCCGCAATATCTCTATCATCCTTTTCAATTTTGGCTTCTTCTAATCGGTTTTTAGCAGTTTTTAATTCGGCGGTTAATTCACTGATTTCAGTGGTTAAGCCCTCTAACTTTGCAGCATTTTCGACGTAATCTTTATTTTTGCGTATAAAAGCCGCACTATTTTTTTGGGCTAGTTTCATTATGCGGGTAGCGACAACATTCATGTTCAGGTCAACGCCCCGTTCAGGCGCAACGGCAATCGTAATATCAAGGCGGTTCAGCATCCACTTCCACGAGGTCAATCTGTCAGTAGAGGTAATTTGTTTCGGGTTAATATCAGGATTTTGCAGAAAAATAGAAATAACTTGTTGGTCAGATAGCTTGATTCGGATAGCGATATTCGCCACGCCGTTCGCCATAATTGGTTTGCTGATGTGTGGATTTTCTTCTTCGGTGGTTGATTCTATCGGCTTTATATCCGTTCCAGCACGACCCATAAAAGCCATGATTGTTTTAGCGCGTACCGCCAACTTTGAATAAGAAACGATAAGTGCATCGAGCGTCATAACGCTATCTGCGTCGGCGTAAATATCCGCCATTGTGACAGCATCAAATAATAATCCGCCCGTATCTTCGCGACGTAAATCATATAAAACGTGGTCGAGGGTAGTTTCAACGGGCGTTGCGTCGGCATTCCAGTAGGTTTTTTTCATGGTTTAAAAAGTCCGAAAATTGATGATATTTTTAAACCATGATAAAGATTTTAAAGCGGGGTTTTGCGTGGGTTTTCCTAAGCAGCTATCGCCAAAATTTCAGCATTTACGGCTTCTATTTCGGTTTTCAATTCGTCACGCTGGGCGGTTAGCTCGATAATTTTGTTTGGCACGGAGGTTTTCACGGCGGACGATTTAGGCATTTTCACGGTTGCTTTATGCAGCGACGCTTGGAACTTTGTAGCACCCGCAATAACCAGCTTGATAATTTCTTCGACAGCCTTTTCTTGATTTGTTTGATTGTGAATAGGAATGACGCGCTTATTCAGCAATACTTGATAAATATCGCCCGTTTCATTGACGCGAATTAAAACAGTTTGATTATCGCCCATGCCTAGGTGAATTTCACGGTACGAAATACCGCTTGTTTTTTTTATCTTTGTGTCGATGAATGTAGACACAACCGCTCTACCTGATTTCTCGAACAGCGTTGTAATTGCGCGGGTTACTTTGTTGCTACTATTTGCTAAATCACTGAATGAAAATAATTGATTTTGGTTCATTGTGGTGTTCCTGTTTGGTCAGTGCCGCGAGTTGAATCGCCGTGTCTATGCGTACCGCCTATATTTCTGCCGTTATGCGTGACACTGCCACCACTTATTGCAACACCAGCAGAACTAATTGTGACGCTAACGCCGCCAACTTTAAGCGTTATTTCCGAAGGCGCAGTTATCATAATTTTTTGATTTGAATCAATAAAAAGGCTTTTTTCTGCCACGATTTGCATATCATCATCACTCGCCCCAGCCTTGCTTGGCGGTCTTGTGCCATCATCTTGTAGATTTATGTTTTCTACTTTCAAGACATCGATACTTGATTTACTCGGTGCGCTTTCGGTCATATCACTAATGTCCCCGTTGCTGATTTTAAAATAATTGATTTCGACTTTGAGCGAATTAAAACACCGTCGCTCGCAACCTGTTCCATTTGCTTACCTGCATTTACTTTTAGGCTTTTTCCGACTTTGACATCGTAATTTTCACCAATATCCAAATCTGCATTTTTGGCGATTTTCACTTTATCGTCTTTATCGACTTTTTTACTGCAATTTTCTTTAACTTCAATATCGTAGTTTTTGCCCACTTTAGTACGTTTATCAGTGCCGACTAAATCACTCATAATCTCATCAGTAACGTGTTCGATGTTTTTATGATGCCAACGCCGCCAGTCAAGTGAATTACCTGCCTGTGGATTTCGCCAACCCGTAATAACTGGATAGCGCGGGTCGCCGCCTATGAAATCAACCCATACCGTATCTTCTGGCAAAATCTCAATTTCGGTTTCCCATTTGCCCAAACGTGATTTATCACCAATTGGATACTCAATTTCAGCCTCGGTTAGAACGTCGCCACCCGAATTGATAGCAGGAATTTCAACGCGACACGTCCGCTTTTTTGGGTCGTAACTTTTGACGATTGCAGGAAATCTGCCCGTCATATTGCCATCATCCATCTATCCCTCCATCGAACTTAACCATAATTTTGTAAATTGTTCCGTGCTGCCGCCGTCAGTTCCCGACGTATAAACATGAGCCACTGTAACAACAACCAAAGGCGGTGCATTCACGACGTTAATCAAGTCGCCCGCGCAAATAGCTTCGTTATAATATATTTTGGCGATTTTTCGCTGAACCAAGCAGCGCGTTAAATTTCGCAATTGCTGCTCGTTCATGTGCGGCATAAACCGCGCCGAACGGGCTTTTTCTTTGTTTCCGTAAACAAACGCGCCATTTTCATCGAGCGAATAAAACGATTGCACCGCGTGACGTTCTGAAAATCCACTTTTAATATCTTGTGCGGCGTTATCTGCTATGGAGTGGACAGGCTCTTGTTTAAATAAATCGGGCAACTTAAAGAAGGTCATTTTGCCTTTTTTCCAGCGAATAATGCCGCCGTTTTCTTGCAATGCGCGTGAAATATGAAAAGTTGGCGATTCACCGACATAACACATGAATCTATCAATGGGAAAGTCGGCATCAATAGATTGTAAAGTTGCGCCTGATGCTTTGTAGCATTGTGATAGCGTAGCTTTTTCTTTGACGATTGCCTTGTCACGAACAAATGAAACTGTGTAGCAGTTTTCGAGTAAAGCGGTAATTTTAACGCTTTGAGTATCGTGTGCATTTTGCGACATTCGCGCATCGCCATGAATCGACTTGATAATATAAAACTTGTCTTCATCTTGTCCGACAGTAATAACTTGACCTTCTTCTAAGCCAGATTTGATACTTTCATCAACGCGAATTTCAGCCTCTAAAGTACACGGTATGGGTACGGCATCGTTACGCATCACAGCAAAACGAATTAAATCGCCGCGTAATTCTGTACCCGCCACAACTATTTTCATATCGAAATAATTCCGCGACAAAATGCCAGCTTAGGCAGTTCCACTTCAAAGTTAGTAATATCGCCTGTGATTTCAGACACACTACGACCATAAACATCTAATCCCATGCCACGCGATGCTTCTAAATAAACCGCATTTTCACGCTCAACATACAGCAAAAACAACGGGCGAATAACCGCCCACTCACTATCCGTTAATTCGCAAGTTTCATCTAATGGCAGGTTTGGAATAGGCGCAAGCGTAAAAACATCAATCTGTTCTGCACGCGATAAAATCACACCATAACCGCTGTATTTCAGTGTTGCCGCCACACCTTGCGACAACAACACATCATCAGATAAAACCGTACCAATCGGGCGTTCATGCTCCGAAAAGCGTAAAACCAAATCAGTGATAGATGCCATTTAATTAAACCGCAACGTATTGATTAGAATGGGCAGGTGGCACTAACTCATCCCCAATTTTGTAATTCGATAAAGGTGTTCCCCCGCCATTACCAACTGCACGCGAACTTGTATTACCAGCGCGATAATCTTTTGAATTACCTTCAAATACTTCGCCAAAGTAATGGTAATAAATCGTGCCGCTGAATTTAAGGATTTGCGTGCGGTCTTCCCAGTTTCTATCAGGATTGTCTAATTTCAAAGAACAGTCCCAAAGGCTACGTTTTCTTAGGTAGTTTTCTGGCGTGCCTTCAAAAATTTGACAATCAAAAGTTCCACCATCTGCGATAATCGAAAGCAGCATTGAGCTGACATGACCGCGCATTGTTTCCATGAAAGTGATTGCGCCTTCTTGATTTACCTTAACTTGTGACGGTTGCCAGCGCACGATGCCCAATTGCATCGGAACTTCTATGGCATCTTGAACCGTCAAATCTGGATGAGGTGCTTGCGAACACAAAAATACCATTTCCTCATATCCAGCAATGACTAAAGAAAAATCCGATGAGACGATTTTGTAACCCATTGCCTCTGTGGCAGTGTACATAGTTTTTAAATAACGGTTTTTTGAAACAGTCATTTTGATTTACCTACTATTTTAATTGTAAAAGAATGGGTAATTTAGGCTTATTTTTGCATAGCATAGCGGCAGTTTTCCTAAAGAGAAGGTATTCAACTATAAGAAACCACAATGATTTTATTTAATTTCAGCGATTATAATTTTCAAAATTAAATACAATCGGTACAAATAATGGCATGGTTTAAAAAATCGAAGAAAACCGATAAGAATTTAGATGTTGCAGGTGGCGTATCGGCTAAACGGTGGAGTGCTGAAAATTTAGCCGCCGCTGAAGGAATTAAACAATCGGATTCATTTTTATACGGCGCAGGTGCGACAACGGTTGCATCATTATTGACTAGCGGCAAACATCAAGCCCGCTCACGCCAACAAATTTATGAAAAGTTTGCCGAAATGGAGGCAGATAGTTTTTGTTCCAGCGCGTTAAAACTGCAAGTTACCAGTGCGTTAGGCGGTCATGAAACCAGCGGCAAAACCGTATTTATTGAAAAATCACATTTATGTGATACCGACAAACGCAAAGCCGCAATCGCAGAAGAAATAGCAGCCGATTTAGCCCCGATTTTAAACAAGGTAGCGTTTCAAATGGCTTATACAGGCTGTGCGTTTGGCGATGCGTATGCGCGAATTTATGCCGATAATCGTGGCGTGATAGATTTATGCGCGGATGAAATGGTCAGACCGCAATTAGTGCAGCCGTTTGAAATTGGTAGCCGCACAGTCGGTTATGCAGTTTATATTGGCGAAAGGAATTTTGAACGGCTTGATATTTCACAGCTTGCACGCTTGAAGATGCCGCGTAGTCAGTGGATTCCGCAATACGGTGTGATTGAAAAATCATTAAAAGTGCATATCACTAACAACGATTTAACTGAAAGTCCCACAATGCCGTCAATGGTAGGCGGTTCGTTTTTATATCCTGCTGAAACCGCTTATGACAATTTGAACTCAACGATTACGGGCTTAGTTGGTCAGCGGTGGTTAGATTCTATCGACGAACAAATGTTAACGGTCAATCTCGAATCTATGACGATTCAACAGCAAGACCAATTCGTGAAATCCGTTGTCGATATGCTCAAATCATCAAAAGACCGTGCCGATACCGCGATTAAAAACGGCAAGCCAATCATGGAGCGCGTGCGTCATATCATTCCCGTTTTCAATGAAAAACAATTAACCAGCGTTAGCCCGTCAAACGGCGGTGCGCCTAATCGCGGGGGTTCAATTTCAATCGATGACGTGATGTTTCATGCAAAGGCTTTAGCAGGTGCGCTGGGGACTGATTTATCAATGTTGGGGTTTGGTGATTTGTTAAGCGGTGGCTTAGGTGACGGTGGATTTTTTAGAATGTCCGCGCAAGCCGCTGAAAATGCACGTTCAATTCGTAGTGGGTTAGAGGATTTTTATAATCACGTTATTGATGTCCATTGCTTAAATCGTTATGGAATTGTCTTTGCACCCAATGAACGCCCTTATACGATTAACTTTTATGGCTCAATTTCTGCACTCGAAAGCGAACGCCAAAAAACAAAATCGGATGCCGCAAACGCGGGGATTTTACTCGCGCAAACAATGCAATTACTCAAAGATATTGGCTTTAAAAAAGACGCGCTTGAAACGTTTATTAGCAAAAGCCTAATGATTGATGAAGACCTCGCCAAAATTTACGCTGAAGCATTGGCAAATGCCCCTGTTCCTGAAGATATGGCGCAATCCGAATAAGTAAAAGAAAAGCGCAAGCCGCTGAAAACCATCAGTGCCATAATTGAAACGAAACCAAACTTTAGGAGTTCCAAAATGACAAAATTTTTAAGACTTAGAAGCATCAATTTCATGCTCAATATGCGTTATGTGAAAAAAGTAACGTTTATCAGCGAGCAGGAATTTCAACTCACTATGTTGGACAGTGATGTTTATCGTATTTTTATCGAAGGCGCGTTAGAACTAGATGGCGTAACCTTAGTTGTCGAAAACGGCGTTGATAAATTCAAAGTGCCTGATACGAATGAATTTGTGCAGGTTCGCCATTTTCTAACGCACGGGGACGTAAGAGGGTGAGCCTTTTTGATTCGGTTGCAAGTAGCGTAGGCGGTTCAATTGGTGGAAAAATAGGCGCGTTGGTTGATAGCGCAGCAGGGCAACTTGCAAGCAAATATATTCCTAGCACTGTCATTAAAGGCATTAACGACGCGGGGCGAATTGGCGGCGATTTAATGAGCGGCAACATCTTAGACGCGGGTAGACATTTATTGAATACAGGCGTTTTAGGTGATTTAGGTGGATTTGGCGGTATGGCAAAACAAGCGGCATTTTGGGCAAGTGAAACGCCTATGTTCGCCAATGTTTCACCCGCTGAAGCAAAAGCCATTTATCAAAAATCACAATCCGTCGAACTCGCGCAAAAAAACTGGTTCATGATTGAGATTTCAAGCCCATTAAGTGGTGATATTTCAGATCGTTTTAACTTGCTTGCAAGTGACGTTGAATATAGCCCCCAAACTGTTACGGCTGAAAAGCGCAAAATTGGCGGCGTAACGGTTGATAGCGTTCAATCGAGTGAACCGACTGATTTATCGATTACGACAATGGATAACGCGGACGGCGATTTAAAGAGCTGGTTCAATACTCACGTTTTTGCAGCCGTTCATACAGACGGAACAATCGGTTATCCCGCTGACTATGCTATTCGCATTAAAATTATACACGGTCATAAATTTGGAAAATATCAAGACATTGGCTTGTTTCGCCCTACCAATATGAGCGTTTCGTTATCGCGCAAAGAAGCAGGTATCCAAGAATTAACGATGACATTTTCACAGCTAGACACTTTCATGACCCCTTAACCTAGACAAAAAAAGCCGCATTGAACTTAATCAATGCGGCTTTTTGTTGCTTTGAAAATTTCTTAAAACGAGCCGCAGTAAATCGGTGCTGGGCTTGCTTCAACGTTGCCATACGCATAAGTGTAATGCAGCGAATGACCGTCATAATCTGTTGTGCCAATATCTAGCACTTTAAGAACAACAGTTGGTTCTATTTCACCAAGAATTAAGCCATTACTATCGCGGATATTACAAGACCAAACCAACGAGTTTTGCGGGTAATGATTTGCAGCGACTTTTCCAGCGACGATGGTTTGAGCTTCACTTACAAAAATTAACTCATCTTTGCTAGTTTTCCACATCAAACACCACTTATTTAACGGGCTTGACCACTGATAACCCGCTGTTCCAATGCCGACTAAAATATCAGCAATAGCATCAATAACAGTTACCTGCATTCCATTAAAAACACGCAAAAGTGCATCTCTATCTGAAATGGTAGCAACGGTTTTGTTTCCCGTATTTGAAACGACAATAGCCATTTTTTACTCCATTTAAAAACCCGCGTGAAATATCACACGGGTCACAGATTGAAATTAAGCCGCAGCAACGTACCAGTATTGGATTTGAACTGAGTAAGTATTCCATTCACTCGCTACGTCTGTATTCACGATGAACGTTTTGCCGCTTGCATCAGTCAAATCTAAGGTAACTGGTGCTAAATTCTCAACGTTATTCACGTCAACATAAGACACGCGACCAAAGTTCATAACGCCTTTTGAGCCGTTTTTAGGCGCGTTAGTCAATACGATTTTGTTTGAAGAAACAACAACTGTTTCCATTTCAGGCACTGCACCGCCAGTTCTAACAGCTTCAGTAGCAAATGCTTTTAAGCTGGTATCTAACGCTGTATCGGCTGCAATACGATCCGCAGTTTCAGTTGTAATCGCAGTTTGTAATACGGCATCAGCATTGATACGAGCTGTTGCTTCATTATCAATAGCTGTTTGCAATGCAGTGTCAGCAGTAGTACGAGCATTGATTTCAGTTGTTAAATCAGTGCTTGCAGAGCTTGCCAATGAAGTGATAGCACCGTTTAATGTGCCATCAGCCGCTTGGAAAGCAGTAACGATTTCAGCAAGTGAGTTTAATGCTACGCCGTCAACGTTGTTTAAAACGTTGTCAATGCGAACACCCAAAGCCGAATCAGCAGCATTACTTGCAGCTTCTTTAGCGTCAATTTGTGCTTGCAAATAGGCTTCTTCAGCAATTGCGCGAGCAACTTCAGAAGCTAAGTCAGTTCTTAAAACTAATTCAGCAGCGCGAGCTGTACTTGCTTCAGATGCCAAGTTATTAGTTAGCGTTAATTCAGCCGCTTCAGCGCGTGTTTTTTCAGCCAAATCACCAGCGATACGAGCAGCTTGTTCTGCTACGTCTACTGCTGTTAATGCCGCTAAATCTTCTGGTAAACCGTAGACGGATACTTTACTTCTTTTAATGATAGCCATTTGAAAAACCCCAAATTTTAAAACTAACGGTTTTACTTAGTCCGACAACTGAAAAAGTTTGTTTTTTTATCCTTTATTCCTAGATTCATTAGCTTCTTTGATTAACTGCTTTACGCAATCGTAAAATTCTTTGTGGTTTCCGTCATAATCTTTTTTTAACGTTGATAAAGTGCTTTTATCAATATCAATATCAACTTTTCCGTTTGAAACCTGATAAGAAAAGCCTTTAGCCTTTATTAACCATGCGCCTAAATAAAAATCCCTGATTACCATTTTTAAACTCCATTATTTACAATGTAGGACACAACCGCTTCACCGCTAACATCGCAGTCAAATTGCGCGTAAAAAATACTGTTTGCATTGATGATTGAAACACCATCATACAAATCAGCAACGCCATCAAAGCTAAAGTAAACTAACGCTTGATTGCACGGAATATCTCCAATCGGTGCAAGTGGTAACACTATTCGGTTGTCAATAATCGGCGTTCGCGCTGTCGTAATGAGTTTAATAGCCATTTTTTAACCTATTGAAAAAGCGGCTAGTTGCGCTGTTAATTTCTGCTTTTGGTTCTGCAAACCGTGGCAAGTGTGCTGTTTTAAAATGGTTAATATCGTCAAAAATACGTTGAGCGGGGAGCTTTGAAGTTGAAAAAGCTGCTTGTCCAGCACTATCAAGGACTGATTCTTTTTTTGACTTCTCATTATGGAGTAGGGCGAGCATTGATAAGAGTTCTTCATTTTCTTCCATCATTCGATTGAGTGAATCTAACGCCAGCGTATTTGCCGCATTTAAGTTAGTTATCGTGGACAACAAATCGTCTACCTGCTCGTTAGATTCTGCGGCAATCATATCGTCTAATGTCACGGCTCTTAGCTCATGCTTTCCTACGGAATCTAATGCGAGTTCATAACCCCTGTTGGAGCTGAAATTCGGGGCTAAAACATAGTCAAAACCAAAGAATGCGGGTTTAGCTTCATCAATCGCGCTCGAAAAACCACCCGTGCGACTTTTGAATAATTGCTCTGCAATGCGACCTGCTTTTGTGCCTAAAAATTCGGCTTTATGTCTGATTGTGCCATCGTCATCGGCTTCTAAAAAAGTAGTGACAATTGCGGGTTCTATTTGCTGAACGGCATCGCCTTCGTTCGGATACATTCCAAAACGAGTACGCGCCCAATGACCGTAATAACCCAACATATCGCGCAATCTCACACGCTCTTGGGTTTCAGGGCTATTGATAACTTTTGCTATTTGTTTAAGATTAAAATTCCGCTCATTACCCGTGTAAGAGCGTTCTCTATCCGTGAGATTATAGGTAATAAGCGGAGTTTCCATTTAGAACGTACCGCCGTTAAATGTTACGCCATTGATTGTGCCACCAGTGATTACAACAGCCGCCGCACTTTGCGTTGACATTGAACCAAGGGTTGAAGTGGTAGCTTTCAAATCTAACGCAGTTTGTGTTGCAGTTGAAATCGGTTTTAACAAATCAGTCGTATTATCGACATTCGGCAAACCCACCATTGCTTTAGTAATACCGCCAACCGTACCTGTGAAAGTAGGGCTTGCAATCGGTGCTTTCAACGATACCGCTGTTGTCAATGCGCTTGCTGCACTTTCGTCAGTTGCTAATTGTGCTGCGATTTCAACTAGGGTATTCAATGCCGCTGGAGCTGCACCGACTACCGCTTGAATTGCCGCGTCACTTTCAGTTTTGGTGTAAGTAGTTGCTAAGTTTGCAGGTGTAAAACCTAACGCAGTAGTCACTGAGCTTGAAACCACAACAGGCACAGAAATAACACCCGCGCCGTCAATCGTTACGCCAGTACCCGCTTTAACGCCACCCAAAGCAGAAGCGGTTGCAATCGGCAATGCGTATAAATTCGCACCTGTTGCAACGCCATCCAATTTAGTTTTATCAGCCGATGACATAAAGCCATTTACGGTTGTTGTTACCGCCGCGTGAACAGCCGCACCTGCACCAATATGTGACATCGGTACGCCAACTTCAAACACGTTACCCGCAGCATCTTTTGAAAAGAGCTTTTTATCAGCGGTGTTTAATGCGGGTTCAGCTTCAATCAAAGAAGCTGCTAAAGGTACGTTTCCAGACACTGCTGAATTTTTTAATACTAATACATTTGCCATTTTGAACTCCAATTAAATTAAAATAATCATCAGCGGTGCTGGAAAAAAAGGTAAAAATTACCAGTTCAGAGTCGGTAACGATGCAAGTAATTCACTTTCAGTCGGAATCGTTTTTGTGCCAGCTTTAGCATCGGTCAATGCTGAATGACACACAGTCCAAACCGCATCACGCCATTTAATCGCCGCAATACCATCAGCTTTAAATTTGCTATTCGCGCTTGTTGCGTAAGATGCCGCACTCAATAGGCTGTCATAGCCTTTTGTCACTGCAACCGAATCTAAATGACGTTGTACCGCATCATTTACTCGCGTTGCCGCCAATTCAAATTCACGCGCTAATTTTGTTTCTTCGTCCGCTTTCAATTCTTCACTGAAAACAGGCGCGTCATGGTCGCAAGCTGGAATTTCATTGCCTGTCGAAACATAAAATCCGTTTGCACGGTATTCAGTTGGAACTTCCCATACGTTGACAGTGGTGTCGTATGCCAATTTTTGCAATTCTGAAATAACAGTCACGCCGTCTTCAGCGAGTAATTGATGGTTGATAATTTGCATTTTTTGTTTCCCTTAGCTAAGAGTTGATAGAATTTCGGTTTTTGTTTTGTGTGCGCTACAGTGCTTGCAATACGCCACGAAACTTTTAACTCGAAGCCAATTTACAGGGGATTTTTTGAGGTCTTTGCGTGCTTTTCCTATAACTCGTTTCCGTGGAAGTATATGAGTTTCAAAGGCTCTATAGCCCGCAAAGTCAATGCCATTTTTAATTGGATAAATTCCAGATTTATGATTTAATTCAAGCCCAATGTTTTGCAATTCCATTTCGAGTAATTCTAAGCAATCACGCGCTTTTTGCTTATCCGAAACAATAATAATCACGTCGTCCATATAACGAACATAGCGACCGAATCCGTGTCTATCAGTCATTGCATGGTCGAGCTTCGTCAATAACAAATTACACGCCCATTGACTGGTTAATGCGCCGATTGGAATGCCAACGCCATCATCAAATCCATAACCTGAAAACACTTTTTTAAATAAATTTAGCGTGTCACGACATGAAATAACCCGCTCTATCGCTCTCATAATTTCGTCATGATGCAAACTATTAAAACATTTCTTAACATCCGCCTTGATAACATAACTGCCTTTTGGGCTGGCACGCATAAATTTATGAACTTTCCTAACCGCCGCTTGAGTACCCTTGCCTTTTCGACACGCAAAGCTATTTTCAATAAAAACCCGTTCAAATATCGGCGCACAAACTCGCATAATGGCATGATGAACAACACGGTCAGCAAACGGCGGCGCGGTAATTTCGCGTATTTTTGGCTCTCTAATTACAAAACAATGCGGCGTTCCCGTTTCCCACGTTTTGTAAATTAAATGATTGTGGATATTGATTAAGTTTTCTTCTAAATGGTCGGCAAATTCCATCGCCTGAATACTGTAACGCTTCCCCAATCGGCATAATCGATAAGCCTCAAGTAAGTTATCAAAATCAATGATTTTTTCGTAAAGGTTATTTTCAGTTTTTGGCATCGTTTTTTACTCAAAAAAATAGCCCCACTTTCACATTGCTGCTACTTGTCGGGCTATTAGGTTTATATTTCGCCAATCCTTGACGTGGATAAGTCCGCCTAAGAATTTGCGTGGATGATTGACCGTAATCAATTAACTTCTTGCATACATTTTTAGCGAGACGGGAGCTGTAGTTACCATTCGAGTTAGACGCATCGTTGTTACAATTCATGTACCACAAACCCGCATTAGCACCGTTGTTATAGTTACCGCCGAACACGGACTAAACCTTTATGGTTAGGCGGCAGATTTAATCCAGCCGCCTAACATTCTTCCCATTTCATCAACGTGCCGCGCCCAAACTTCAAAACGATGATTATTGATATACTTCAAACGCCATGCTCGACGCACCAAAACACGCAACATCTCAACCTCCACATCAACATCGCTCAACGTTGTTTTTTTGTGGTATTTTTTCCACGCTGTCACAACGCCTCGAATAATGTCATTGATTGATTTTCTAATATCCGCGCAAAGCAAAAACTTTTCGGTTTTTGGGAACTGTAGAAGCGCAATGTGGCTATAAGCCGCCAATTCTTCTAATTTTTCCATCAAAGCCCCGTGCGGATTGCGTTTAGTTGCCTCAAGCAAATTTTCGTTTAATGTATTCATTTTCACCTTTCAAAATTTAAGAATGCCCCGCTATCGCGGGACAAGCACAACACAAAACACAAAACTCTCTACACCTTCGCGAGACGGGAGCTGAAGGCACCATACGAGACAGACGCATCGTTGCGACAATCCAAGAACCACAAACCCGCATTAGCACCGTTGTTATAGTAACCGCCGACAACTGGGATATATTCATTCGTTGCTATGCCTGCTGTAGCATCATACATAATATGACCATCCGCTGATGTGCCGCCTGTTGCAGTTGCTGTAAATGTAGATTCAATAAATGCCGCATTCAAATTGTTATTGGATTTGAAAGTGAGTGGGTAATTCCAGCCAGCATAAGGAGTTGGGGCAGAGCCTTGAGAAACCCACGTTTTATTGCCGTTGATGTCCCACGTTTTAATGTCGCCATTGAGCGTTTTGAAACCATCTAGCCACTGTCCCGCGTTTCCCCACAAGCCAATAATGTTGCGATAATTCGCACTACCGTTTTCAACATTACCCAATACGCCTGTTACACCTGAACCCGTTTTAGTTTGCGAATCCATTGTTTTATTTTCAATCAAATAAAGCATTTGGATTGCGGATAACTGCCAGAACGAGTGCATCATAAAGCCTGTGACACCCGCTGTATTTCGAGCGGCTGCATCAGCGGCAAATTGAACAGGCGTGCGTAAAACAGTCGGCAAGTGTCCGCTGGTTGATAGCATTTTCGTACCATCGAAACCGCATTGATATTTACCGTAATAGAATTGAGCGACCTCAACGCCTGCATTCATAAAGGCAGGATGCACAGCAAAACCAGCAGCAGGCACGTCCGAAATCCACCATGCAGGTTTTCCCGCTGCACTTGTACCGACTTTGAAATAAAACTTAGGCACTTTCACCATCGCTTGACCGTCAATCGTTACGTCAGTCATACCGCCAAAAACAGCGTGTGAGTTGAAATTAGATGTGACTAATTGCGTACCTAAAACAGCACCCGCCGCGTCGATATGCGCCCATGTTCCACCATTACCGCCTGTTGTGGTCATTTGAACGCCGACGATATTGGTGATAATTTCAGAAATCGTAACGGCTTGCGTAGCACTTTGTGCGCCTAGCGAATCAACCATATTTACAGAAACTGCTAAATCAACAGCAACCGCCGAAGCGGGCGCGGTAAAAGTCACGACTTCACCCGCTGCAATAGCGAGCGTTTTGCTA